>CALJLX010000576.1 GCA_937982495.1 uncultured Desulfuromonas sp. | reverse complement strand
AGGCTGCCGTTTTTCACCAGCAGGGTCTTCACCGTCGCCAGGAAGGGGGCGGACTTTTCGGCGGTGGCCTTCCCTTCGGCCGGTCGCGGCTCGGGTTCGGCCGCTTTTTCCCCTTCCGACGTGGCGGCCGGTTGTCCGAGACGGGCGAAGTTCAGTTCCCCGGCCGAGTTGCGATCCAGGGTGATTTCGGGGCTGTAAATGTAGACACCGTCGAGCAGCACCTGGTTTTCGAGCACCTTTGATGTCGCCAGATCGATATTGACCTGCGGCAGTTTCACCAGATCGGCCCCGGAGGGTTCGGCGACATCGATGGCCGACAGCCGGACCTTGCCGCCCACCTCCAGTTCCGGCGCCTTCTCCGCCGTCGCCCGATAGACCAGTTGCAGGTCGGAGCCGAGCTTGCCCGAGCGCACCTGCACCGGCAGGGGCGTCGGCACCAGTTTGAGGTAGAAGGGAATGTCCACGTCGCTGAGGCGCAAATCGACGGCGGCCTCCACCGCTTCGGTGAAGAGCTTGAGCTGCCCCTCCCCGCGGATGGGGGCATCGTTGAGCACCAGCGACAGGGCCGGGGTGACGTACTGATCGAGGAGGTAAGGGACATTGCCGATGAAAGGGACGGCGAGATTCAGCCGTTTCAGGGTGTGGCGCTGGGTTTCCGCGCCCTCCTTGCGTTCGACGTAGAGCGCCTCGCCGTTAACGACGCGCAGGTTGTTGAGGGAGAAGAGGAAGGGCTCGCCCGGTTCCTCCGGCTTCTCGGGCGGGGCTTCCTTGGGCTTGTCGGAAGCGGCGAAATCGGAAAAGTTGAAGACGTCGCCCTCCTTGATGACCTGGGCATAGGGAGCGACCAGGTCGAACTTGGTGACGATCAACGCCTTTTCAAAGATCGACTTGGGGCTGACCTGAACCTCCAGGCGCCCGAGCCCGGCGAAGCGTTCCTCGCTGTTCGGTTCGCTGACGGCAAGATTCTCCACCACCAGCTTCCAGGTCAGCACGTTCAGGGAAAGATCCCCCAGGGTCAGGGTCCGCCCGGTATTCTCTTTCAGCCAGTTGCCGCCAAAGTGCCGCGCCAGGTTCGGCAGCGCCAGCAACGTCGCCGAAACCAGGACGGTCAACCCGACGACAGTCCCCAGCGTCCATTTCAGCCACCGTTTCATGCCCCCTCCTCGTTTCCTTGGTTGCCGAAAACTTCACTACAGGCTTTCTGATAGATCGCCAGATCCTTCGCGGAAAAGCAGACCAGCAGCACCCGTCGCAACGGGCCGCCGGCGGCAAGAAAATCGCGGATTTCCCGCAAAGCGATGCGGCAGGCCCGCTCGATGGGAAAACCGTAGACGCCGGTGCTGATCGACGGAAAGGCGATGCTCCGCAGCCCCTTTTCCGCCGCCAGGCGCAGGCTTTCGCGGTAACAGGAAGCGAGCAGCTCGTCCTCGCCCCGATTGCCGCCGTGCCAGACCGGCCCGACGGTGTGGATGACGCGGCGGGCCGGCAGCCGATAGCCGCCGGTGATGCGTGCCTCGCCCGTCGGGCAGCCGCCCAGGGCGCGGCATTCCGCCAGCAGTTCCGGCCCGGCGGCGCGATGAATGGCGCCGTCAACGCCGCCGCCGCCGAGCAGGCTGTTGTTGGCGGCGTTGACGATGGCGTCGACGGCCAAAGTGGTGATATCCCCTTGCAGGCATTCAACGATGCGGTCGCCCATGGTTATCTCCCTGAATAGACTGGCTTTAAGACTAAAAGGTTAACGCAGCGCGGGCGTTATGCAATGGCCCGGGCCATTTCCGCCGCCGGCGCCGCGCCCCCCCCGATCACCGGCGAAAGGCTCGGAGAATCCCCAAAGCTCGTCGGACGAAGCTGTAAATTAGCGGTTTGCAAGGGATTGCGCTCTTTACAAAAATCCGTCGAGCCGTTAAGGTGGCTGCCGAAAACGTCCCTATTCAGACCAAAACCTGACCGGTCATGAACATTTTGCTCATCAATCCCCCCAACTGCGGGCGCTCGATTCCCGAGGAACGCTACGGAATCACCAGCATCAAGCAGATCTTTCGCGGCGAGCCTTTGGCCCTGGAGACGCTGGCCGGCAATCTGGACGGACACGAGGTGCGGATTGCCGACCTCAAGGCCCGCGCCGACGCCCTGGACGAAATCTTGCGCCGCTTTACGCCGGAGTTGATCGGTTTTACCGCCGTCACCTGCGAGGCCAACTGGGTGCTGGCCCAGGCGCGACGGCTCCAGGGGGAATGCGGCGCGACGGTGGTGGTCGGCGGCATTCACGCCAGCAACGATCCGGAATTCTTCAACGTCGCCGGCATCGACTACATCGTCCTCGGCCTCGGCAAGCGCAGCCTGAGGGAGCTGATCGCGGCCATGGAGACCGGCGCCGACACCGCGACCATCCCCGGCATTGCCCGCGCCAACCCCGGCCGGCCGCTGCGCTGGCGACCCCGGGCCTACAGCCGCGCCGATCTGGTGGAGGAGCGGCCGCCCCGCTACGACCTGATCGCCGCCGACCGCGACCGCTACACCCTGGCCGCCCTCGGCGTCCCCCTGGGCTTTGTCAGTTCGGCCTTCGGCTGCCCCTACGACTGTTCCTTCTGCTGCATCGCCGGGCTCACCGATGGCCGTTACCTGAGCCAGTCCATCGCCACGGTGGTCCGCGATATCCAACTCCTTGCCGATGTCCCGGTCATCCGTCTGGTCGACGCCAACACCTTCGGCCACCCCGAGCACGCCCGGGCGCTCTGCCGGGCCATCGTCGCCGCCGGCATCGACAAGACCTTTCTCGCCGATGTCCGCGCCGATACCGTCGTCCGTCATCCGGAACTGCTGCGGGAATGGCGGGAGGCCGGGCTGCGCTCGGTGGTGATCGGTTTCGAGGAACTCAGCGACCAGGGTCTCGACGCCTTGAACAAGTCGGCTTCCGCCGCCGCCAACCTGGAGGCGATCGCCATCCTCCACGAACTGGGGATCAATATCGTCGGCGACTTCATCGTCTCCCCCGACTATGTCGAAGAGGATTTTTCCCGTCTGGCCGCCTACGTCGCCGAGCAGAAGATCGGCCTGCCGATCTATACCGTCCTCACCCCCCTGCCCGGCACGGCCCTGCACCGGCAACTGCGCTCGCGCATCGTCAACCACGACCTCGACTACTACACCCTGGCCAACGCCGTGCTTCCCACCCGGCTGGACGAGGGGGAATTCTATCGCCACTTCGCCGCCCTCTACCGGGCCGGCCATAAACAGGTCAAACTCTAAAAAATCATGCCCATGGATGTCTTCATCACCGATCTCGCCGCTTTCCTCCCCAACGCCCCGGTGGACAACGACCGGATGGAAGAGGTTCTCGGGATGGTGGGCCAGTTGCCCTCCCGCACCCGGCGCATCATTCTGCGCAACAACAGGATCGAGCGCCGCCATTACGCCATCGACCCGGCGAGCGGGCGCACCACCCACAGCAACGCCGAACTGACCGCCGAAGCGATCCGCCGCCTGAGCCCCTATCCCGGCTTCACCCCGGCGGATATCCGCTGCCTGGCCTGCGGCACCTCCTCCCCCGACCAGACCAAGCCCGGCCATGCCTCCATGGTTCACGGCGAACTGGCCGCCGCCCCCTGCGAGGTGGTGAGCACCGCCGGGGTCTGCGTCGCCGGCATGACCGCTCTCAAGTACGCCTGGCTGAATGTCGCCGCCGGGCTGGCGAAGAACGCCGTCGCCACCGGTTCGGAGCTCTCCTCCACCTACCTGCGCGCCCAACTCTGCGGCAATTCGCCAACCGATGCCGATCTCGCCGCTCAACCGCAGCTCGCCTTCGACGCCGACTTTCTGCGCTGGATGCTCTCCGACGGCGCCGGCGCCGCCTTCCTCACCGCCGTCCCCCCCGAAGGACGCCCGGCCCTCAAGATCGAATGGATCGAGATCGTCTCCTTCGCCCACCAGTTCCCGGCCTGCATGTACTCGGGGGCGGTGAAGAACGCCGACGGCAGCCTCACCGGCTGGCGCGAGTTTTCCCCCGAGGAGGTTGTCCGCCGCCACGTCATGCACGTCAAGCAGGATGTCAAGCTGCTCAACGGCGAGATCGTCCCGACCTCGGTGGATCGCACCCTGCCGCGCCTGATGGAAAAATACGGCCTGCGCCCGGAACAGATCGACTGGTTCCTCCCTCACTATTCTTCCGACTATTTCCGTCGGCCGATCCACAACCATCTTCAGGAAATCGGCTTCCCCCTCCCTTTCGAACGCTGGTTCAGCAACCTGGCGACCCGGGGAAACACCGGCTCCGCCTCCATCTACCTGATGCTCGAAGAGCTCTTCCATTCCGGTCGCCTCCAGCGCGGCGAGCGCCTGCTCCTCTTCGTCCCTGAAAGCGGGCGTTTCACCATCAGCTACGCCCTGCTCACCGTCGTCTGAAAAAAAATGGGGCACGGCCTCGCGCCATGCCCCGTCCTTGCCGGTGAATCCGCTCCTAGCGGTGCGGACCTTTATCCTTATCCTTCCCTTTGCCTTTGTCTCCTTTGCCGTGCTCCGCCTTGCCCCCGTCCCGACCATAATCGCCGGTTCGGCGGTCGGGGTTCCAGCCGAGGTCGCCGCGCTTGAGGGCGTGGAAATCGGCCGAGCCGGGCTTGATACCGAGACTCTGGGCCAGCGCCCCCCAGCCCTGGCCCTGGCGCGCCCGGTATTCCCGCAGTACCACATCGAGGGGCTGGCGCGTGCGGTTGCTCAGCCACAG
>CALJLX010000575.1 GCA_937982495.1 uncultured Desulfuromonas sp. | reverse complement strand
CGATCTGCTGGGCCTCGGAGAGCTGCCGGTGGGTGGTGCTGGCCGGATGCAGCACACAGCTGCGGGCGTCCCCGACATGCACCACCAGGGCGATGATTCTGGTCGATTCCATGAAACGGGTGCCCGCCTCCCGTCCCCCCTTGATGCCGAAGGTCAAAACGCCACTCGCCCCTTTCGGCAGGTATTTTTGCGCCAGGGGATAGCTCGGGTGGCTCTCCAATCCGGGATAGTTGACCCAGGAAACTTTCGGGTGCCCTTGCAGGAAGCGGGCGAGAGCCAGGGCGTTGGCGCTGTGCCGCTCCATGCGCAGGGGCAGGGTGGTCAGCCCCTGATGAAAGAGGAAGGAGTTGAAGGGGGAGGGGGTAGCCCCCAGGTCGCGCATATACTGGGCACGGGCCTTGACGATGTAGGCGGCAGGGCCGAATTTCTCGACATAGCGCAGCCCGTGATAGGAGTTGTCCGGTTCGGTCAGTTCCGGGAACTTGCCCGAGGTCCAGTCGAATTTGCCGCCGTCGACGATGACCCCGCCGACGCTGCTGGCATGGCCGTCGATATATTTGGTCGCCGAATGGATGACGATATCGGCGCCGTGATCCAGGGGCCGGCATAGGTACGGTGTGGGGAAGGTGTTGTCGATGATCAGCGGTACCCCCATCGCCCGGGCGACGGCGGAAAATTTCTCGAAATCGAGCACATTCAGGCCGGGATTACCAATGGTTTCGGCGAAAAGGGCCTTGGTCTCCGGGCGAAAATGCTTCTTGATCTCTTCCGCCGAAGCGTCGGGATTGACGAAGCTCACTTCGATGCCGAGTTTCGGCAGGGTGTTGGCGAAGAGGGAATAGGTGCCGCCATAGAGGGTGCCGGCGGTGACGATATGCTGCCCGGCGCGGCAGATGTTCATGATCGACAGAGCGGTGGCGGCCTGCCCCGACGAAGTGGCGAGGGCGCCGACGCCCCCTTCCATCAGGGCGATCTTCCCTTCGAAGGCGTCGGTGGTCGGGTTGCCGAGGCGGGTGTAGAAGGGATCGGGCAGGTCGAGGTCGAAGAGTTTGGCGACGTGTTCGGCGCTGTCGTATTTGAAAGTGGTGCTCTGGCAGATGGTCGGAATGCGCGCTTCTGTCGCTTTCGGCGCGTAGGTTCCCTGGACCGCCTGGGTCTCGATTTTCCAGGATTTGCTCATGGAGGCCTCCTCGTTGCGGATTGGAAAACGGCATCATAGCAGAAATGGCTTGAATGAAAAGGGCAAACCCCGTATCGGGCAAGCTGGATGGAGGCTTGCCCTCCGTTCTTTCCTGTCTTATGCTGGCGTCCATGGATATCCTCAGCCTCGACGCGGTCGTCCGCGAACTCAAACCCCTGCTCGCCGGCGCGACCGTCGGCAAGATTCATCAGCCCGGCGCCGACGATTTGATCCTGCGCCTGTGGACCGGCCGGGAGAACCTGCGCCTGCTCATTGCCGCCTCCGCCCGCGCCCCGCGCCTCCACCTGATCGCCGAGACCCCGCCCAATCCGCAGGCGCCGCCGCGCTTCTGTCAGTTGCTGCGCTCGCGGCTGCGGCGGCTGCTGGCCATCGACCGGGTTTCAGGCGAGCGTATCGTGCGCCTGCTTTTCAGCGGGGCAGGGGAGAGCCGCTGGACCCTGCTCGCCGAACTGCTCGGGCCGCAGTCCAATCTGCTGCTCCTCGATGGCGACGAGCGGATTGTCGACAGCCTGAAGCGACAGGCAGAGACCGGGCGCCCGGCCTTGCCCGGCACGGTTTACGCGCCGCCGCCCGCCCTGGAGCGACTCGACCTCCTCGTTGACTGCCCGGAGCCGCCGAATGACCGGCCTTTGGGCGATTGGCTGAAGCAGGCGGTGACGCCCATGACGCCGCTCGTGGCGGCCGATCTCGCTGCCGCCGTCGCCTGTGGCGGCGATCCCCGGACGGTTCTGGAGGATTTTCGCGCCCTTTGGCTCGCCGCGCGATTCTCCCCCGCGATCGTTGGTTGGCAAGGTCGATCCTGGCTGACGCCGCTGCTTCCGGCCTATCTGGAACTGGAATCGGTGCGCCCTTTCGCCACGGTTTCCGAAGCGACCGCAGCCTATTACCGCGAGGGGGCGCAAGAGGCGGTCTTCGGCGGCGGTCGGGGCGAGTTGCAGCGCTTGCTGGACAAGGTCCGGGCCCGGTTGCATCGACGGCTGGAGCAGATCGCGGCGGAAACGGCGCGCATGGGCGATTACGTACGGCAACGGCAGTGGGGCGAGCTGCTCCTCGCAAATCTCCCCCGGTTGCGCCGGGGGATGGCGGAAATCACCGTCGACGACTGGTATGCCGAGCCTCCGGTGAAAGTGACCATCCCCCTCGACCCGGCGCTGACGCCGAAGGAGAACGCTGAACTCTGCTTCAAGCGCCAGCGCAAGGGCAAGCGCGGTCTGGAGCACGCCGAGCGTCGGCGGCTTGAAACCCTGGAGGAACTGGATTGGCTGGAAGGGGTGGCGCTGGCCCTGGAGGAGGCGGATGCCCCCGCCGAACTCGCTGCGCTGCGGGAAGAGTTGGTCGCTGCCGGGCTACTCAAGGGGGCACGCCCCCCCGCCAAGCGTCCGGCGGCTTCCGGCGCCGATGCGGGCATCCGGCAAACCCTCAGCCCCTCGGGCCTGACGGTCTTCTGGGGGCTGAACAACCGCGCCAACGATCGGGTCAGTAAAACCCTCACCGCCGCCGACGACCTCTGGTTTCACGCCCACCGTCTGCCCGGCTGCCATCTGGTGCTCAAGCGCGACGGGCGACGGGAGATTCCGGAGGAAGATATCGCCTATGCCGCATCGTTGGCGGCGGGCTACTCCCGGGGTCGGTACGACCGTAAGGTCGAAGTGATGCTGACCACGGGGAAGCAGGTGCGCAAGCCCAAGGGCGCTCGCCCCGGATTGGTTCTGGCCGAGCCGGAACGGACCCTGATGACGGCGCCGCGCCGCCTGGAGAGGGATTCCGGAAAAAGCTCGGGATGAAATTTTTTTTGTTGCAATGGCAAAATCCTTTTGTTATAAACACCCTCGCTTCACGCCGAAGTGGTGGAATTGGTAGACACGCTAGGTTCAGGGTCTAGTGGGCGTAGGCCCGTGCGAGTTCGAGTCTCGCCTTCGGCACCAGACAAAAAACAAGGGTTGACGAGAAATCGTCAGCCCTTTTGTTTTTTGGCGAAGGCGCGACATGGGCCGGCGGCGGTTGCGGTTTCCTTTTGCCGGGGAAAGGTGTATCCTGACCACCTTTCTAAACGCGGAGGATTCATGTCCGAAGGTCTGACCATCAAACAGATTACAATCGTGCGCATCATCACCATGACCGGCGGGGTGCTCGGTGCCCTGGTCCTGCTTCATGAACACGGCTTCTTTTATTTCGGGCCCCAGTATACCCTGACCCTGTCCAACGCGATGGTGTTGATGGTCGGGGTTCTCTGTCTGATCAAGCTGATCAAGCACTGTCGGATCTGGCGCGATATTCGCCGCTCGCCCCGCTGAACTTGACGAAGCGGCAGCGAACGACTTTTATTTGTCCTCCCACGAAAGGAATCCTCCGCCATGACCGACCTGGATCTGGCCCTGAGCCTTTGCCAGCAGGAACCTGAAGATCACGATAAACAGACGAGTTTTTACGACCTTTTTCTCAATTCCAACTTCTACGTGCCGACTCAGTCGGATGAGGGCACGTCCGGGGAAATCACCGCCGCCGATGCCGAAAACGCGGTGCCGCTGATTATCGACGGAGAAGGGGAGGACTACCTGATGCTCTTCGATCGGGAGGATCGCCTTTATGCCTGGGCTGGCGCCGAAATCAGCTATGTGTTGGTGGCTGGCTATGCCCTGGCGCGTATATCGGCCCCGCCACTGCATTGGGCGCTCAATGTCGGCGGCGACTATCCCAAGCAGTTTCTTCCCGATGAAATCGCCTGGCTGCGCAGCGTGGTCGAAAGCTGCGAGGCCGACGCGGAAGATCCCTCCACCCCGGCATGACGCAAAACGCCCGCCTTTTCAGGCGGGCGTCGTCATTTTCCCTTTAGAGCATGGCCCTGGCCATGATCGTCATGTATTCCTCCCGGTAAACCGTCTTTTCCTCGGGGCTCTCTTCCGGGGTGAAATCGCAATCCCCTTCCCGGCAATATTCCCCCCGCGTCACATAGTCGAGGACGATTCGCGGCACGTCGTAGTGGTTGATCGTGCGTCGGCGCGTCACCTTGCCGTTTTCGATGAAGTAGATACGGTTGAGGTGGATATCCCCTTCGACCCCGGCCAGATAGTTCAGGGAGCGGTAGGTGGTCGCCCCCTGATCGAGGCTGGGAAGATGGTCGCTGACCAGGATCACCAGGCTTTCCGGATCAATGCGCAGCAGTCCCTGAACGAATCGGGCGATGGCCTCGGTGCGATAGTAATACTGGTTGACCGCCCGTTCCAGTTGCCCGACCTGGGGCGCGCCCTCCACGCGGACGATTTTAGGACGTTTCGCTTCATCGAGAATGTGCGGCAGGTGGCCGTACATGCCGATAAGGTAATTGAAGATCGGCCGCCCCTTGCTCGCGCGGATCTTTTCGGCGATGAAGGCGAGATTGCTCTCCAACAGTTCGCCGTCGAACATGTAGATTTCGTCGCCGACCTCGCCGGTGCCGAAATAGCTGTCCCATCCCGGAGCGAATTCCCGAGGGTAGAAAATGCCGTTGAAGCCCATGCCGGCATAGGCATTGGTCGAGTTGAAGAAATCCGGCTTGTAGGCGTTGCTGGCCAGGGTCTGATAGCCCCCTTCCGCGAGCAGATAGGGGAGGCAGGGGGTGGGGGAACCGGTGAAGACGTCGAACTCGATCCCCGACAGTTCGCGCATCGCCGGGACCCCGCACAGCACCTCGAATTCGGCCTGGGCCGTGCCGCCGCCGAAAACCGGAGAAATGCTCAGGCTGCCCTTGGCGCCGAACAGTTCGGCGAAGGCCGGATGGGACGGATCCTTGGAGAAGCGGGCGGCGCCGAGCAGGGACGGGTCGAGAAAGCTTTCCAGTACAATCAGGTGGACATTGCGTTTATTTTCCTGGCGGCGAATCTGTTCGGTGAGTTTGGCGTACTTTTTCAGGTAGGGGGTATCCCCCTGATAACGGGCGGTTTCCTTCAGATAGCTGCGCCGTTTCGCCTCGTTGAAAAGCATCATGGCCATCCGGCCGTTGGCCTTCGCGCTCTTGGTATCCGAATAGAAGACCATGTCCTTCTGGGTCTTGGCGAAGACCGCCATGAACGCGTCGGGAAAGAATCCCACCGAGAGACAAATCAGCAACAAGGGGACCGATGCGAAAAGGTTCGATCTCCAACGGCGCCAGTATACGGCGCGCAGGAAGAGTGTCAGCGGCATTCCCACCGCGATGATCGCTATCAACCGGTTTCCTGGAGTGAGAACCTGGAAGAGCTCGGGAATTTGCGCGATTTCGGAAATGCGCAGCAGTCGGCCGAACTGCATATGGTAGAGATCGAAGATGATGTAGAGCAGGGCTGCCGGGATGGCCGCCAGCCAGGGCTGCCGGCGGCTAGGACGGAGGATGTGGTTGCCGAGCCAGTAGAAATAGACCAGCAGCGGGATCTCCAGGCGCCAGGCGCCGCGCAGGGAAGGCAGGCCGCCGAAGCGCTGGAAAAGTTCCGTGGCCAAAATCAGCGCCAGGATGAAAAGCAGGTAGCGATTCAGGAACAAAGAGCGGAATTTATGGAAATAGGCAGGCATGGTCGGTGTCTTCCGGGTCGACGTGAGGTTTGAGTTGGCCCACGAAAAAACCCCGTCTCGCCGGAAGGGGGGGGGACGGGGCAGGCTGAACGGCCTAGCCAAAGGTTATTGATACACTAACCGTTTTCTAAAGAAAAGAAAAATTTACATTCCTATGTTCAGTGAAAGGTTTTCCGCTCCAAGGCATAAAGCCGATGGGCCAGATGGCCGACGGTCAGGGCGAAGGCTTTGGAGCGGTTCCAGTGGAGCAGCACGCGAAAATTGTCGTAAACCAAAAACGCCGGGCTGCCGGTGCCGTCCGGCAGGAGCAGGGAGGCCTGGAGATGGCCGGGCCCGTCGATGTCCCGAACTCCCAGACGCCGCCATTCGGCGAGGGTTTTACGCGTATCCATGCCGGACAGACGGGAATTGAAGCCCTTGGGCAGCACCACCCGCTCCCCCCAACCCTCCCCCGAACGCCAACCGTTGGTTGCCAGGTAGTTGGCGGCCGAGGCCAGGGCGTCCCCTTCGTTGCTCCAGATGTCCTTGCGCCCGTCGCCGTCGAAATCGACGGCGAAATT
>CALJLX010000574.1 GCA_937982495.1 uncultured Desulfuromonas sp. | reverse complement strand
AAGATCATTTTGATTTCAGGGTTTTAGGCCCTGTCATACTGCTGCGAAAGTTGAGCCTTTTACCATCAAAAATCGGTGCTATTAAGCCAAAATCACCAAATCAGCCTTTGAAAACCCGAACTTACCGCTTTTCCCTGAACTCCCGGCGTCTCTGTGGTGCGAGTGCTTTTTCAGCTTTAATCCTCCCCCATCTCCTTCAACTTGTAAACCAGGGCCCGCAGGCTGATTTCCAGCAGGCGGGCCGCTTTTGTCTGGTTGCCGCCGGTGGCGGCCAGGGCCTTGCGGATATATTCCTTTTCGAGCCGGGCCACGGCCTGCTTGAGGGAATAGTCCTCGTCCCGGTCCCGCTCGCGGCGGCGGACTTCCCAGGGCAGCGCGACCTGGTCGACCCATTCCCCCCGGCAGAAAATCAGGGTCTTTTCCATGAGGTTTTCCAGTTCGCGGACGTTGCCGGGCCAGCCGTAGTTTTCCAGGGCGGCCACGGCGTCGGCGGCGAGACGCGGCAGGGGCCGCCCCTCGCGGCGAGCGGCGGCGGCGAGAAAGTGCTCGGCGAGAAGGGCGATATCCTTCTTGCGCTCGCGCAGCGGCGGGATGTGCACATCGACCACCGCCAGGCGAAAATAGAGATCCTCGCGAAAACGGCCGGCGGCCACTTCCTGGCGCAGATCGCGGGCGGTGGCGGCGAGGACGCGGACATCGACCTGGCGCGGCTTGCTGTCGCCGACCCGCAACACCTCCCCTTCCTGCAAGACCCGCAGCAGCTTGGGTTGCAGCTCCGCCGGCAGTTCGCCGATTTCGTCGAGAAAGAGCGTGCCGCCGTGGGCGGCGCCGAAGAGCCCCTGGCGTTCGCGGTCGGCGCCGGTGAAGGCGCCCCTGGCGTGTCCGAAGAGTTCGCTTTCAAGCAGTCCGGCGGCGATGGCGCTGCAATTCACCGCGACGAAAGGGGCCTCGCGGCGGGGGCCGCCCTCGTGCAGGGCGCGGGCGACGAGTTCCTTGCCGGTGCCGGTCTCGCCGGTGATGAGAACCGGCGAGGTCACGGCAGCCAGGGTCGCGACCCGGGCCATGACCGCCGCCATCGCCTCGCTCGCGTAAATCGGCTCGCGCCCGCGCCGTTCCCCGGCGAGGGCCTGTTTGAGGCGGGCGTTTTCCTGTTGCAGGCCGAGGCGCTCCTCGGCCTTCTTCACCGCCAGCACCACTTCGTCGGGCTTGAAGGGTTTGGAGATGTAGTCGTAGGCCCCCTGCTTCATGCACTCCAAGGCGGTGTCGACGGAGCCGTAGGCGCTCATCATGATCACCGTGAGATGGATGCCTTTCTCGCGCAGGGCACGGAGAAAGGCGAGGCCGTCCATATCGGGCATGCGGATGTCGCAGAGGGCGAGCAGGCACTCCCGCCCGTTGATAACCGTCAACGCCGCCGCGCCGTTCTCGGCCTCGACCACGGCATAGCCCTGTTTTTCCAGCACCAGCCGCAGCATATGCCGCATCGGCCCTTCGTCATCGATGATCAGAATCGGTTTCATGGGATTTCCTTGTTGATCGTCACGGCGCGATTCCGCGAAAACCGGGCGATTCATGAATCGCCCCTACCTGCATGTCGGTTTTCGGTTGTAAGGGCGCAGCATGCTGCGCCCCTTGTACGCTGCACGCCCCATCATTCATCATTCCGCTCCCCCTTGAGCCACACCCGAAACTCGCTCCCCAATCCCGGCGTCGAATTCACCTCGATCCGCCCTCCCGCTTCTTCGACGATGCGCCGGCAGATGGCCAGGCCGAGGCCGCGTCCGGTGGGCTTGGTGGTGTAGAAAGGATCGAAGAGATGGGCGCGCACCTCTTCGCTCAGGCCGATGCCGCTGTCCCTGACCGCGAGGCGGACCCAGTCCCCCTCCCCTGCCCCCGCGAGGCGGATGGCGCCCCCCACCGTGGTGGCGTCGCGGGCGTTGAGCAGGAGGTTGACCAGCACCTGGCGCAGCCGGTGCGGGTCCATGCGCACCAGGGGAAGCGCCTCGGGGAGTTCGTCGTAGAGCCGGCGCTGGTCGAACACCCCCTGATGCCGCAACAGGTCGAGGACTTCCCGCCCGAGGACGGCGGGGTCGAAGGCTTCCCGAACAACGGCGGAAGGCTTGGCGAAGTCGAGCAGCTCGCGCACCAGCCGGTCGATGCGGCCGGTCTCGGCCAGGGAGCGCTCGACGAGATCGCGCTGGTCGGGGTCGCTCAGGTCGCCCTTGAGCAGTTCGAGATAACCGACGACGGCGCCCAGGGGATTGCCGATTTCATGGGCCATCCCCGCCGCCAGATGGCCGACGGAAGCCATTCTTTCGGAACGGATGAGTTCGTCGCGACCGCGCCGCAGGGAGGCGGTCATGTGGTTGAAGGAGGCGGTCAGCTCGGCGATCTCCCGGGGGCCTTCGACGGCGAGGGTCGCCTCCAGGTTGCCGCCGGCGACCTCGGCGGTAAGGGAGCGCAGGCGGCCGATGGGGCGCACGACGTTGCGCCCGAGCAGGTAGAGGCCGAAGAGGATGAGGATGGCGCCGTAGACGGCGACGTAGAAAAAGACCAGACGCCGGGCCTCGGCGATGCGCTCGCCGATGTCGGCGAGGGAAAAGCGCGCGTGCAACACGCCGAGGCGCTCCCCGCCCCGCGACAGAGTAACACCCAGGGACAGGCTGCCCGACGCATCGGCGCCGGAGGCCAGCCAGTTCGAGGAATAATCGAGATCGACGCGGGGCTCCACCATGGGCGGCAACGGGTTGTCCCGGTCGGCGGGACGGGGTCCAAAACTCGCAAGGGGGAGGCCGGCGGCATCGTACAGGGTCCAGTCGACCAGGCCACCGGGATGTGCCAGGGGCATAAGCGCCGCCCGCGCCCGCGCTGCCCGCGCATCGGCGGGTTCGTCGACGGCGGCGAGCGCCCGAGCGAGGGTTTCCATGGTCGCCAGGGCACCGGCGACACGCTGGGAAACCAGTTCCTTCTCGGTCAGCTTGAGCAGCAGAAAACCGACAAAGAGCAGCGCCGCCCCCAGTAGAATCGCCAGGTTGACGAGTATTTCGGTACGCAAGCCGACGTTTCCGGACACCTTGACCTCCCCTCCCCCACAGTACAGCAACCTTGATATTTTAGGGGTTTCGCCGCGGCAATACAACCGGCTTGAGCGAAGGCCCAGGTCTCCCTTTAAGCCCGCCGCAGCCAGGCCTCGAAACGCTCTCGCGCCCCTGGGGAGAGAATTCGGGCGAAGGTTTCCCGATTGTAGAGATAGAGACAGTGCCGGATCGAGGTGTAGGGACTGAAGGTGCGATCGGCGTTTTCGGCGAGATACGCCTCGCGGTAGTCGCGAACGGTCTTCAGATGTTCAATCAGGCTCCGATGGAGATCGGATTTTTGGAAATCGCGGTCGAGCTTGAGGATATCCTCGACGAAGCCGTCGACCTTGAAATCCTCGAATTCGAAATCCCGGAAGAAATGCCGGGCGATGCGCAGAAAGTTGAAGGCGTTCGCGGTCTTTTCACCGGCCGTTCCGACCGTCTCCCCCGCGCCGCCGCCGTTACTCCCCGCCGGTTCGCCGATCGGTTCGACCCGGGCTTTCTGAATCAGTTCCTCGGTGGCATTGCGGATCTCCTTGAATTCCCGGTCCGCCAGCTCAAAGAGAGCGGAGAGAACATTGATCCGGCGTTTGAGCTCATTGGGGATCGATTTTTTGTATTTGATCTTGTGATCGAGGACACTCCAGGCATCCTGAATCAAGGAACGGATCTGCACCTCGAAAGGCAGATCGGCATAGGCGGCGAACTTGGGCAGGGCCGCCCGCGCCTCGGGCAGGGCCAGGTCCATATGCAAGCCTTTGTAGCCGAAGGAGTCCTCGGTGCTTTCCAGGGCCGAGATCTTGTCGGTCACGTCGATGATGCGGAAATGCCGCTTGAGCACTTCGGCGACGGGAACGATCTGGTCTTCGTAGGGGCAGATGATGCGGATGCCGATGAGATCGGTCAGATAGTTCCTGATTTCATAGGGCTGCCCGGCGGATTCCAGTTTCCCCTGATATTTGCGGTGAAATTTCTTGACGCACTCTTCCCGATCCTTGACCCGTCCTTCGACGGCCGTCACCTCGCCGACCTCCGCCGCCTTGAGCAGCTGGGAGATCATCCGCAGATAGCCGTTCTTGACGCTGTTCAGGCGGGCCCGTTCGGCGTCGTAAAATTTGTAAAAAGCGCGTTTTTCCAGCTCGAAATCGAGAGAGGCCAAGGGCGGCTCCTGTTGCTTGGGGGATGGTCGCGACGACCGCGGAAGCGGGTCGCGGGCCGGTTCGGATCGTGCCGACGCTTATTATTGTAACTCATGAATTGTCCGGTGGCGACGACCAGGGGATGAATTCATCCCGCGTCTTGACAGAAATTTAATAACTGCTAAGTTCCAAGGGTTTCATCCCCCTTTGACCTTATTCCCGAGGACGCCAGCCGTCCACTTCGCCTTCGCCGAGGAGACTTCGTTTCATGGCCCTGCATCCCCTGGCCGGAAAACCGGCCCCGAAAAGCCTGCTCCCCAACATCCCCCGTCTGATCAGCGACTACTACACCCGCCGCCCCGACCCGAGCGATCCCGCCCAACTCGTCGCCTTCGGTACCTCGGGGCATCGCGGCGCGGCGTCGAAACAGACCTTCAACGAATGGCACATTCTCGCCATCGTCCAGGCGATCTGCGACTACCGACAGCAGGCGGGGATTTCCGGGCCGATCTTTCTCGGCATGGACAACCAAGCCCTGTCCGAACCGGCCCATGCCGGCGCCCTGGAAGTGCTCGCCGGCAACGGCGTCGAGACGCGCGTCGCCAAGGATTTCGGCTACACGCCGACGCCGGTCATCTCCCACGCCATCTTGGCCTACAATCGCGGCTCTCAGGCGGATCAGGCCGACGGCATCGTCATCACCCCTTCGCACAACCCGCCGGACAACGGCGGCATCAAGTACAACCCGCCCAACGGCGGCCCGGCCGACACCGACGTCACCGGCTGGATCGCCGACCGCGCCAACGGCTATCTGCGCGACGCCCTGCGCGGGGTCAAACGTCTGGCGCTGGTTGACGCCCTGGCCGCGCCGACGACACAAATGTACGATTACGTCACCCCCTATGTGGCCGATCTGGCCAACGTCATCGACA
>CALJLX010000573.1 GCA_937982495.1 uncultured Desulfuromonas sp. | reverse complement strand
AGTTCCTTTTTTTTCGTTTCTTGACAGGGGGTTGGCGGCAGATAGACTTTTAATCCCAAGGGACAACCTTTAGTTTTTTGGCTAACAAGCAGATAGCGGGAGGACCAAATGAACGTTTTTGATTTCGCAATGAAGATGGAGCTCGACGGAAAAGCGTATTACCAGAAAATGGCCGAAAAAACCAAACTGCCGGGATTGAAAAATATCTTTCTTCAGCTGGCCGAGGATGAGCAGAAGCATTACGATATTTTCCAGGGGCTGAAGAAAAAAGCCCCGTCCGCCATGCCGGCATCCACGGCCCTGGAAAAGGCGAAAAACATTTTTGAAAAGTTGTTGAAAGAAAAATCGTCCACCGCCGAGCTCGAGGGCGACCTCGAAGGATATAAGTATGCCATGAAGCTCGAGGCCGACAGTTTCCGTTTTTACGAGGATGCCGCCGGGCGCGAGACCGATCCGAAGACCAAGGAAATCCTGCTCCGGATCGCTGGCGAAGAACAAAAGCATTTCAACATTCTGCAGAACGTCTACGACTTCGTCAATGCGCCGAATCAGTACCTGGCCTGGGGTGAATTTAGCAATCTCGACGAGTTCAGGAATTTCGGTCGGGGTAGCACCATCTAAGCGGGATCATTTGACGGGAGGCAGCGGCATGGCACGTAATCTCACCCAGAAAATTCTGGCCGAGCACCTGGTCGAGGGACGGCTGGTGCCGGGGGAGGAAATCGGTCTGCGCATCGACCACACCCTGCTGCAGGACGCCACCGGGACCATGGCCATGCTCGAATTCGAAGCCCTGGGCCTAGAGCGGGTCAAGGCCGAGTTGGCGACCCAGTACGTCGACCACAATCTGCTGCAGACCGACTTCAAAAACGCAGACGACCACCGCTACCTGCAGACCGCCTGCGCCCGTTACGGCATCCATTTCAGCCGCCCGGGCAACGGCATTTCCCACCAGGTGCACATGGAGCGCTTCGGCCGCCCCGGGCTGACCATGCTCGGGGCCGACAGCCATACCCCGGGAGCCGCCGGAGTGTCGATGCTGGCCATCGGCGCCGGGGGGCTCGACGTCGCCATGGCCATGGCCGGCTACCCCTATTATTTCCCCTGCCCGCTGGTTCTGGGTGTCCGGCTCACTGGCGCGCTGCCGGACTGGGTCAGCGCCAAGGACGTCATCCTCGAAATGCTGCGCCGCTACGACGTCAAGGGCTGCGTCGGCAAGGTGATCGAATATTACGGCCCGGGGGTCGAGGCCCTCTCCGCCACCGACCGCGAAACCATCGGCAACATGGGGACCGAGCTCGGCGCCACCAGCAGCATCTTCCCATCCGACCGGCGGACCCGGGAGTACCTGCAGGCCCAGCAGCGCGGCGAGGCCTGGCGCGAGCTGCAGGCCGACATCGGCTGCGACTACGACGAACATGCCGAACTCGACCTGGCCAAAGTCGAGCCGCTGATCGCCTGCCCCTCCTCCCCCGGCAACGTCAAGACGGTCCGGGAGGTGGCCGGCACCAAGGTCGATCAGGTCATCATCGGCTCCTCGGTCAACTCCTCCTTCCGCGACCTGATGGTGACGGCGCGGATCATCCAGGGGCGGCACGCCCACCCCGACACCTCGCTGCACATCAACCCCGGCAGCCGGCAGGTGCTGGAGAACCTGGCCGACCAGGGCGGGGTGATGGACCTGTTGCTCGGCGGCGCCCGCATCCACCAGAGCGGCTGTCTCGGCTGCATCGGCATGGGCCAGGCGCCGGGCACGGGGCAGGTGTCGCTGCGCACCTTCCCTCGCAACTTCCCTGGGCGTTCGGGGACCAAGGACGACCAGGTCTACCTGTGCTCGCCGGAAACGGGAGTTGCCGCCGCTCTGAAAGGGCAGATCACCGATCCTAGGGATTTGGGGCGGGAAATGGACTATCCCCGGATACAGGATCCGCAGCAGTACCGGGTCGACGAGTCGTCTATTATTTTCCCCAGTGAGAGCCTGCGCCAGACCGAGGTCCAGCGCGGCCCCAACATCAAACCCTTCCCCGATTTTGAACCGCTGCCCGAAAGCCTGGAGACGACCGTGGCGATCAAGGTCGAGGACAACCTCTCCACCGACGGCATCATGCCTGCCGGCAGCAAGATCCTGCCGCTGCGCTCCAATATCGCCGCCATCAGCGAATTCGTCTTCCACCTGGTCGACCCGGAATTCGTCGGGCGAATCAAGCAGATGGACAACGCCGTGGTGATCGGCGGCGACAACTACGGCCAGGGGTCGAGCCGCGAGCACGCCGCTCTGGCGCCGCGCTACCTCGGGGTGCGGGTCAAGTTGGTCAAGAGCTTCGCCCGCATTCACCAGGCCAACCTCTGCAACTTCGGCATCGTCCCGCTCACCTTCAAGAATCCAAAGGATTACGACGGGATACAGCCCGGTGACAGGCTGATCTTCCCGGATTTGCGCCGGCATTTGGAGCAGGGCGACAGCGACATCCCGGTGCGGGTCGGCGACCGACAAATTCTGGCCAATCTCAACGTATCCGAGCGCCAGCGCCGACATCTTTTGGCCGGCGGCACCCTCGGCTACATCAAGGCGCAGTTGGAGAAAGACGATTAATTATTACCCGAGCGGAGGAAAGGAAGCCATTATGGGAACCCATTACATCGACGAGGGCTGTATCAATTGCGGGGCCTGTGCGGCGGTCTGTCCGGTCAACGCCATCAGCGAACAGGGTGAGGTTCACGTTATCGACAAGGAGATCTGCACCGATTGTGGCGAGTGCGATTCGGTCTGTCCGGTGGAAGTCATCCGCTGGGAAACTACGGCCTGAGAGTTACAGGTATCCTCGGCGTTTTTCAGCGATCGGTCGAAAACATCCGGATCGAGCGAGCCTTCAATATCGACGATAAGGTACTGAGGGTATGCTGGGGGTAGATTGACCGAACTTGTTTTGAAATGACGTTTTGCCCTTCAGGCTGCGGTTGACGCAGTCAGAGATGACGAAATAACTGACCAGGTATCTGGAGGGCAAGGATGAAAAAGCGTTGTCCGTGGTGCGGTTCCGACCCGCTCTATGTCGATTACCACGACCATGAATGGGGTGTTCCCATTCGCGAAGACCGCCTGCTATTCGAATTTCTGGTGCTCGAAGGGGCCCAGGCCGGACTGAGCTGGCTGACCATCCTGCGCAAGCGGGAGAACTATCGCCGGGCCTTTCACGGCTTCGATGTGCAGCGGGTGGCCGGCTACTCGACAGCGGAGGTGGAGCGGCTGCTCGCCGATCCCGGTATCGTACGCAACCGGCTCAAGATCGATGCGGCGGTGAAAAACGCCCGCGGGGTGCTCGCTATCCAGGAGGAATTCGGCTCCTTTGCTGACTTCCTCTGGCGCTATGTGGATCACCGTCCCCGGCGCAACGCCTGGCGCACGCTGGCCGAGGTGCCTGCGCTCAGCGAGGTTTCCGACCGCTTGAGCCGGGATCTGAAGCAGCGGGGGTTCGGTTTCGTCGGATCGACCATCTGCTATGCCTTCATGCAGGCGGTGGGGATGGTTAACGACCATCTCGTCGACTGTTTCCGTTATGCCGAGTTGCAGGAGACGGAGGCGTCGTCCTGATTCTATTTCGGTCCGAGGCCGAATTCGCAACGATAAAAAGCCTCCGGGGCAGTTCCCGGAGGCCCATTTTTGTATCGACGGCAGACGAAGAGAGCCGCTAGCGGGGCGGTGAAATCATCAGGTCGAGGTCTTCGAGCAGCGCCTGCAGGTCCTCCTCGTGTTCCACTTCCTGCTCCAGGATGGTCAGGGCGATGTTGTAGGTGATGGGGTCTTTGCCCTCGGTCAGCTTCATCAGCTTGTCATAGACGTCGATGGCGCACTGCTCCGCCTTGATGTTCTGTTCCAGCAGGGTGCGGACGAAGGGATTATCCGGCGGCTCGTAACCGCAGTTGGTCCAGTCGAACCAGACCTTGGGGGTAGTCAGTGGGGTGCCGCCAAGCTGGATGATGCGGTCGGATACCAGGGTCGCATGCCCCAACTCCTCGGTGGCGTGCTGAACCAGTTCAGCGATGATGGCATCCTTCATCGGTCCCTTGGCCACCTTGGCGCCGACCCAGTACTGGTAGTAGGCCAGCCATTCATCGGCAAACGCTTTGTTGAGCAGCTTCAACAGTTCGTCGACATCGAGGCCGATGATGGCCCTCCCTTTGGTTCCCATGATTCACCTCCCTGTCAAGCAATGGATTAACCGATCCCGTACGTCACCCTTCATTTATCCCACTCGGTACTGATGTCAACCGCAACCGGCCATTTTGCTGGCAATTTCGGCAGCAGTAAGTGCATTGACCCGCCCCGCTGGAGGTTCATGCGATCTCTGTTATAGTCCATACAGACACGTTCATTGCGGCGG
>CALJLX010000572.1 GCA_937982495.1 uncultured Desulfuromonas sp. | reverse complement strand
GGGGAGATCGCCGATGCCAAGGCGAAGATCTTCCCATTCAAGGTTCATACCGGCAAACAGCCCTACGACAAACAACACAACATCCTCATCACCCCCAAGGTCTTCGGCGACGATGGTTTCTGGAAGACCTACGACTGGGAGCAGGCCGCCAAACTCGGCATGGCCGCCAGCAATCTCCCCTTCAGCGGGGAAATCGGTTTTGCCGAAACGAAAATGTACTGGTCGCTCAACCACATGGTTTCCCCCAAGGAAGAGGCGCTCGGCTGCCTCGACTGCCACGGCGACCAGGGTCGGATGGACTGGAAAGCCCTCGGCTACGAAGGCGATCCCCTGCGCACCGGCAAGAGCCGCGCAGAGAAGTAACACTGTCGGAACCTCCGGCTTGCAGACAAAAAAACGGCCTCCCGAAATGGGGGGCCGTTTTTTTGTGCCGGTGGAAACGAAAGCGGAGTTACAAAAGGGCGTCGATGGCGGCAAAGTCGATCTCGGTTTCGGAGAGGGATTTGATCAGATCGATCTTCTCCCGGTCCTCGACGGTGATCTTGGAAACGTCGCTGGTGACCCGCAGAAAGGCCTCGGAGTTGGTCATTTCCGTGCGAATGTAAGGGACATGGCTGTCGTCAAGAATCTTCTGGGTGATCGCCTGCACCGGCGCCAGGCCGGGGATGACCAGGCCGGCGATCTTTTTCCGGTACTCGGGCAGCTTGTAGAGCGAGGCGAGCATCACCATCAGTTCGTCGCGGGAGCTGTTGACCATTACCATGCTCGAATCCTTGAGCAGATCGGCGACCCGTTGGGCCGAGGCGGCGCCCAATTGCACATGATGGGCGATGCGCGAGCCCTGGCGCAGATCGCCGCGCAAGGGGGCATCGAGAATCTTGGCGATACGGGCCAGGGTCGGATTGGCCAGCACCGGCGAGTAATTGAAGCCGCCATCGACGCGTAAGGGCTGCGCCCCGAAGGCGCGGCGCAGGTAATCGAGGCTGGACTGGCGTTTGCTCGGAATCAGCTTGTTGAGCAGCACCAATTTGACCTCCACCTGCTCCTGGCGGAAAAGGGCCAGGTTGAGGCTCACCGAATCGAAGGTGTTGCCGATACCGCCACCGGCGATAATCATCACCGACGCCCCCACTTCCCGGGCGATACGGGCGTTGCTCATGCCGATCACCGAGCCGACGCCGCTGTGCCCCGAGCCTTCGATCACCAGAAAATCGCAGCGCTTTTCCAACTCGGCCACGGCGTTGCGAATGGCGGCGAGAAAAGCATCGGCGGAGAGCTCCCCGTCGAGGACGCGGCGGGTCGAGTCGCCATGCAGCACCACCGGCGACATGAAATCGAGATCATCGGTCAGCTCGAAGACCCCGGCCATCAGCGCGGCGTCCTTGTCCATGGTCCGCCCCTGAAAAACCGTCGGCTTGGGACCAAAGGGCTTGATGAAGCCGACCTTCCCGTATTTCTGTTTCGCCAGGTGAATGAGGGAAATGCTGGTCGTGGTCTTGCCCGAATTCTGTCCGGTCGATGCAATAAAGATTTTTTTGGCCATAACAGCGATCCTTTGGGATATCGACAGGGTTAATTCACTAACACCGGTTCACTGAGCGAACCTTCCGGCCATTAAAAACCCATAGAGTATACCCGATATATCCCCGGAAACGGAAAAAGACACCCGCGAAGGTGTCTTTTGTAGTATCCAGCCTGATTCAGCTGGTAGGCACGGGCGGGATTGAACCGCCGACCCCTACCGTGTCAAGGTAGTGCTCTCCCACTGAGCTACGTGCCTGTTCCAACTGTGAAGGCGGCCTTTATATCGAAGACGGCGGCGCCTGTCAACTTTTTTCTGACGCAACCGCGACAAACTCGTTAATCCGCCGTTCCGCCGAGAGCCCGGAGGAAAATCCGATCTTCCTGCGAGATTTCTGTAAACATGATGCCCATGCCGGAAACCGTCTGGGCTTCGCTTTCCTTTGTCCCCGACACCGACCAGACAACCCGGGCCTTGACCTTGATTTCCCGGGATTTCGGCCCCAGGATCGTCATGGCGAAAATTTGGCCCAATTCCAAGGGCGGGTCGAGACAGATAAAGAGCCCCGAAGGAGAGGCATTGCCCGTCACTCCCTGACGGTTGCCCGAACGTGTCTCGATCGAAACCGGCCAATGAGCGTCAAAACGGGGGGCGCCGCGAGGAACCTTCCGCGCATCCTCCACCGAAGCCTCCGCTGCGCGCCGTGCGGCCTTCCGCCGTTGCAGTCCCAGCCACACAAGTAAAACCACTCCCCAGAAAACCGGAAGAGCCCAAACGAAATCAAGCATAACAACTCACAAAATAATGTTTTAAACCGACCTCGATGGCCGTTTATACAACAAGCGGAAGGTCGGCGCAAAGGGTTAAATCGTCCCGAAGCAAACTCCACCGGATAAAAGCAAAAAAGCGGAACACCCCGTGGGAGCTCCGCCCTTTTGCTCTGAATATTTCCGCCGGGGAAATTACCGCCCCTGCTTTCTCCGCAGCAACGCCAACCCGACCAAGCCGGCACCGACGAGGATGAAGGTTCCGGGTTCGGGCACGACAGGATTGCCCCCACCGCCCCCGCCGCCATCGTCTTCGTATATCCAGGTGACATCGTGGGAACCGGGGTTGTTCTCCAGAACGGACGACGCAATCCATGTCTCCGCCTTTTTATCCTCGGTCAACTCAGTCTGAAGAGCCATCACGTCGAAATGAACCCAGTCGAAACCAATAATGGTTAGAAGCAGACTTTTGATTTCTCCAAGCTTATTGCCCGAGCTTTCGTCTTCGTCGGCAAAGTCGGGAATTGCAGATCGGAAGAGCGTCGTGTAGGGAAAGAGGTTAGATCTCGGTGGTAGCCGTATCATTAAAAAAAAAAACTAAATCCTA
>CALJLX010000571.1 GCA_937982495.1 uncultured Desulfuromonas sp. | reverse complement strand
TCATGCATGGAGGCCGAGGTCTCTTCCACCGACGCGGCCTGGTCGGAGACCCCCTGGGACAATTCCCGGGAGGTCTCGTTCATCTCCAGGCTCTTTTCGGTCAGGCGTCTGGTGACGTCGCGAATGTCGGCGATGGTCGTCTTCAGACGGTCGATCATGACTTGCAGGGAGGCGAGAAGATGACCGGTTTCGTTCCCCGCCGTCGCGGCGATGCGCACCGTCAGATCCCCCCGGGCGACCTGGTCGAGCAGGGACAGGGCCTGTTGCAGGGGAACGACGATGCTGCGCATGATAACGTAGCCGAAGAAGAGACCGAGCAGGATGACGACGAGGACGAAAACCGTAAGCCAGCGGGGGGGCAGCAGGAAATTCCCGAGGAGCCCGGTAATGGCCAGGCCGAGGGAGTAACAAGCGACCATCAGGGCCAGTTTGGCCTTGATGCTCAGATCCATGTAGAAACGAAAGAGCGCCATCCGCGATTTCCCCCTGTTCTTTCGCGTAATCGCCGAGGACATGCCCGGTGAAGCGAGTCGTGAAACGGCTTTGGTGGATTGTTTCGGACTTTTCACGGTCTCAAGCCGTGGTTTGTTGTGAGGAATTGCAATTACCGAGCCGCGTATTGCGCGGATTTGTCCCTTTTTACCCCTTTGGGCTGGACCAGTGCGGGGAGATCTCGCGGGACGGATTTCCCGGTTGGTGCGATAGTTGCTACAAAGCGCTCTATACGGATAGGATCGGTCATTTGCCCGGGGGCCGATCCCGATACGCCGTATGCCCGAGCCGCGACCCGGCGGTGGGCCTTCGCCGGCCAGGAATCCTCTATGACCCGCCGTGAACTGTTCGCCGGACTGCTGCTGGGGCTTGTCGGCTTTGCCGTCAACTGGTTCAGGTTGCCCCTGTTTTTCGACGTCGACTTCCTTTTCGGCTCGGTCCTCGGCATGTTCGCCCTGCTCCGTTTTGGCCTGGCGGCGGGTCTGCTGGCGGCGCTGATCGCCGCCAGCTGCACCTGGCTGCATTGGCAGCATCCCTGGGCGATTCTCATCTTCAGTGCCGAGGCCCTGTGCGTCGGCTGGCTGCTCACCCGTCGTAGGCTGGAACTGACGACCGCCGCCCTGATCTACTGGGCCACGATCGGCGTGCTGCTGGTTTGGCTCTGCTACCATGGGCGGATGGGACTGGCCCTTGACGCGACCTTCCTGGTGGCGCTCAAGCAGGGAGTGAACGGCCTGCTCAATGTCTTGCTCGCCGAAATCCTCTTTCTGCTGGTTCGTCGCGATCCCTTGTGCGGACCCCGCTTTTCCCTGCGTGAACGCTTGCGCGTCATTTTGCAAGGCGTGGTGTTGATTCCCGCCTTTCTGGTGGTTTATCTGGATGTCGCCGACTCCTTTCGCGCGCAGATGGCGTTCATGCGGCAAACGACGGTACGCGCCGCGGATGTCGCCAGGCTGGCCGTCGACAACTGGCTCACGGAGGAGCGACACAAGCTTCTCTTTCTTGCCGACCTGGTGGGAGACCCGGAAACCGCTCCTCCTGATCGACAGCAAAGGATTCTCGACTCTTTCCGGTCGGCGCACGACGATTCCTTTCGGGTGGGGGTTCTGGACAGCCGCCATGTAACACGCGCTTTTTCTCCGACCCTGGACGAGTTCGGCGTATCCACGATCGGGGTGGATTTCGGCGACCGCCCCTATATCGAGCGCCTGCGGGAACGGGGTCGTCCGGTGTTTTACGAGGCCTTCATGGGGCGCATGGGCATTCCCGGACCGCGGCTGATCATCCTCGCCCCGCGCTGGTCCGGCGAGGAGTACCGGGGCGCCGTCTTCAACTCCCTGTCCCTGGCGCACCCGCGAGAGTTGCTGCGAGGGCTGGTCGTGCATCGGGAAGGGGTCGTCGACATCACCCTGGTCGACGCGCGTCGGCGCGTGGTTCTTTCGACTCGGCCGCAGCGGAAAATTCTCGATCCCTTTACCCTCCCCGCCGACGGCAGCCTGCAAGACTCGGGCGGGGTGATGCAATGGCTTCCCGAGGCCCGTCCCGGAGTTGGGGCGATGGAGCGCTGGACCCGCTCCTTCCTGCTGCGCGAGGCAGAGCTCTCCCCGGATGACGATTCCCGACTGGTGTTGGAAGTCTCCCTGGCGCCATCCCTTCGCCTGATTACCCGGCAGACCTCCATCACCCTGGGGGCGCTCGCCCTGATGATGCTGCTGGTGCTGGCTTTGTCCCACTGGGTCAGCCGGCGGCTGCTGCGGCCGATCGCCGCTCTCGGCCAGGCGACCCGGCAGCTCCCCGACCGCCTTATGCGGGGAGAGCCCATCGCCTGGGCGCCGGCGATGGTTCGGGAGGAAGCGGAACTGCAAGAGAACTTCCAACGGATGGAGGAGGCCTTGCAGGGAAGTTTCAGTGAACTCACCGCCATGAAGGACCATCTGGAGGAGCGGGTCGCCGAACGCACCGCCGAACTCGCGGAAAATCGCCGCTTTCTCGCCGATCTCATCGAAAACAGCGGCACGTTGATCTTCGTCAAGGATCGTGAGCTGCGCTATGCAATCGTCAATCGCTCCCTCGAAAAGGTGACGGGGATGACGCGGGAGGCCACTTTAGGACGCAGCGACGAGGACCTCTTCCCCGAGGAGGTCGCTCGCCAGTTCCGGGTAAACGATTTAGAGGTCATGGCCGGCGGTCGGATGCTGGTCTTCGATGAAATCCTCGACGGCCCTCAGGGGACGCGCCACTTCCTGTCCATCAAATTTCCCACCCACGACGCCGAAGGTCGGGTCAACGGGGTCTGCGGCATGTCCACGGATATCAGCGAGCGCATCCTGACCGAGCGCGAGTTGCGCCGGGCGAAAGAGGCCGCCGAGGCGAGCGAACGGGACAAGGCGGCGAGCGAGGAGCGGTTGAACCTGGTGCTGGACGGCGCCCAGGATGCCTTCTGGGACTGGGATCTGGTCCACGACAAGATCGATTTCAGCAGCCATTGGGCGGCGATGCTCGGCTATACCCATGAAGAACTCGAACCCTACGGCGAGTCCTGGGAGCGGCTCGTGCATCCCGAGGACATGCCCGAGGCGATGGCGAAGATTCAGGCCCATCTGGAGGGGCGCGCCCCCTACATCGAGGCCGAATACCGGGTGCGAAGCAAAAGCGGGGAATGGAAATGGATTCTCGACCGGGGCAAGATCGTCGTAAGGGATGCCGACGGCAAGCCGCTCAGGGCCGCCGGTACCCACGCCGACATCACCCGGCGCAAGTTGATCGAAGAAGAACTCCAGACCAAAAGCGCCCTGCTCAAGCAGGAGATCAACCAGCGGATCTTGGCTCAAGGAGAACTGAAGGAGAAGCAGGAGCAGATGGAAATGCTCAACCGCTCCCTCTGCGATCAGGTGGAAAAGT
>CALJLX010000570.1 GCA_937982495.1 uncultured Desulfuromonas sp. | reverse complement strand
ATGTCAATGATTTCGCTCATGTAAGACCCCCTTGCAAGGAATGAAAGGTTGCGTTGAAACGCCCCGCCCCCGGCGGGCGCGTTACTTATAGCACAAGATGCCGAAATTGAAACCCTCTTTTGCTTCCCGTGTCGCGACCGTAAGAGCACGGGCCGGGAAAGAAATTGCTTTGCCCCGGGGAAGATGATAAAGTCGGCCTCTATTTTCAGGCATTCCGCCATTGTGGCAAGGGTTGATTCGGGAGCGCATGCGCGACAATTTCCAGGCTGAAGACACGCAATTGGCCAATCTGCTGTTCGGTCAGCAGAACCGCAATCTCAAACTCGTCGAGCGGATGCTCGGGGTGCGCGTCGGCTCCCGCGGGAGCGAGTTGACCATCGAAGGGGACGATGCCCAGGTGCTTCTCGCCCGGCGCCTCTTCGAAGAGGTCCATGGCCTGCTCAAGGCCGGGTATCTGGTGTCGCCGGCCGATCTCGATTACGCGGCGCGCATCCTTTCCGCCGATTCCCGGGCCCATCTGCGCGATATCTTTCTCGACACCATCTTCGTTTCCACCCGCAAAAAGGTCATCGCTCCCAAAAGCCTGGCGCAAAAGGCCTATGTCGACGCCATCCGCAGGCATGACGTGGTCTTCGGCATCGGCCCGGCGGGGACCGGCAAGACCTACCTGGCCATGGCCATGGCCGTCTCCTTTCTGGTCAAGAAGGAAGTCAGCCGCATCGTGCTGGTGCGACCGGCGGTGGAGGCGGGGGAGAAGCTCGGTTTTCTCCCCGGCGACCTGGCCGAGAAGGTCAATCCCTACCTGCGCCCCCTCTATGACGCCCTTTACGATATGATGGACTTCGACAAGGGGCAGGCGCTGATCGCCAACGGCGTAGTCGAAGTCGCGCCCCTGGCCTTCATGCGTGGCCGTACCCTCAACGACGCCTTTGTCATTCTCGACGAGGCGCAAAACACCACCACCGAACAGATGAAGATGTTTCTCACTCGCCTCGGCTTCGGCAGCCGGGCGGTGATCACCGGCGATGTCACCCAGATCGACCTGCCGACCGGCCGCCGTTCGGGCCTAGTGGAGGCGACCGAGGTGCTGCGTGGGGTCGAGGGGATTGTCTTCAACTACTTCAGCGACCGCGACGTGGTCCGCCATCCCATCGTGCAAACCATCATCCAGGCTTACGAACGCCACCGGCCCGCAGCCGGCGAGAGCCTTGGGCCTTTATCGAGCAGTTCTCCGACATGAGTAAAAACGACGGCAAATCCGATAGCCCCAGTCGCAAGGCGAAGGTCGTCGAGCGACCTTTCTGGCGGGAAGAGCGCAGCCAGCGTTACCTGATGCTGGTGATTCTGGCGCTCTTCCTGACCCTGATTATCGTCCCCAAGGGGGGCTTCATCCCCGATTATTACTCCCCGGGGGATATCGCCACCCGGGATGTCAAATCTCCCCGCGATCTTTTGATCCCCGATCTGATCCTTACGGAAAACAAGCGGGTCGAGGCGGAAGGAGCGGTGAAGCCCCTTTACGACTACGATTCCCGTGCCGGGCAGTCGGCCGCCGATGAACTGGCGCAGGGTCTGGAACTGATCCAGCAGGCGCTTGTCGACGCACAGGTGGCGACCACTTTGGTCGACGATCTGCAGAACTTCCTCGAAATCGAGCTGGCGCCGGAAGATCTGGATGCCCTGAAGGCCTTCATGGATGAGCTGGCCGCCCGGGAAACGGCGGAGCCCCTCGACCTGGGGCCTGTCCGCAAAACGGTCGTCTCCGCCCTGGAGGGGCGTATCGTCGGCAACCTGCAACTCTTCCAGGGGGAGGCTAAGCACGGCATTATCGTGCGGGATCTTCACTCCCGCCAGGAACAGGTGGTGGAACAGCCGCAGCAGGTGCTCGGCGTCGGCAACGCCCAGGACCGCATGCGCGAGGCGCTTCGCCCCCTCGATCTGACCCGCGCCCAGCGGCGGCTGATCCAGGCACTGGCGGTGAAACTGGTCAGTCCCAACCTGACCTTCAACAAGAACGAGACCGAGACGCGCAAACAGATGGCTCGCGAGGAGGTCAAACCGGTACTCTTCCAGGTCAAGAAGGGGGAGATGGTCGTTCGCGAGGGGGAACGGGTCACCGAGGAGCAGATCAAGAAGCTGCGGGGAATCAACGAGTTCGGCAGCCACTCCAATACCCTGGTTGCCGGGATCGGTTTCTTCCTGTCGATCGTGGTCCTTTTTTTCGCCACCCACCGCTTTGCCCGGGTCAATATTCGCAAATACTGCCCGAATAATCGCGACCTGCTCTTTCTGGTGGTGAACTTCATCGTCCTTTTTATCCTGGTGAAGCTCGGGGTTTTCGTCTCCTCGGCGCTGGAAAGCGCCTTCCCCTACATCGATTCGAACAGCTACTACTATGTGCTGCCCTTCGCCTTCGGGGCGATGCTGGCGCGTATTGTCCTCAACTCCGAAGTGGCCTTCGTCTTCGCCATCCTCTCGTCGCTGCTGCTCGGGGCGCTTTTCGGCTACAGTCTCTATATCAGCGTCTACGCCCTCGCCGGCAGCGTCACCGCCGCCCACTGGGTGCGCCACTGCAAGCAGCGCACGACCCTCTACCGCGCCGGTTTCCATCTGTCGCTGGTCAACATGCTGATGATCGTCGGCCTCTACCTCATCAGCGGCCAAGCCTTCGATGTGCAGATTCTCTACAAGCTCGGCTTCGGCCTGGCCGGCGGTTTCCTTTGCGCGGTGCTCGTCACCGGCACCATCCCCCTGGTGGAGCATCTCTTTGAATACACCACCGACATCAAGCTGCTGGAACTGGCGAACATGAATACGCCGGTGCTGCGCGAACTGATGATCCAGGCGCCCGGCACCTATCACCATTCGGTGATCGTCGGCAATCTGGTCGAGGCCGCCGCCGAATCGATCAGTGCCAATCCCCTGCTGGCGCGGGTGGCGGCCTACTATCACGACATCGGCAAGATCCGCAAGCCGCTCTATTTCGTGGAAAACATGCACGGCCAGGAGAACAAACACGACAAGCTGGCCCCCTCCATGAGTGCGCTGATCCTCATGTCCCACGTCAAGGACGCGGTGGAACTGGCCCGGGAAAACAAGCTCGGCGCGCCGCTCATCGACATCATCCGCCAGCATCACGGCACGGCGCTGATGAAGTTCTTCTACGACAAGGCCAAGAGCAAGGAAGAGCCGGGCATGCCCGCGGTCGACGAGCGGGATTACCGCTATCCCGGACCCAAGCCGCAGACCCGCGAGGCGGCGCTGATCATGCTCGCCGACGCCGTCGAGGCGGCCAGCCGCACCCTTGCCGAGCCGACCCCGGCACGGATTCAGGGGATGGTGCAGAAGATCATCAACAATATTTTCATCGACGGTCAGCTCGACGAGTGCGAGTTGACCCTGAAGGACCTGCATGGCATCGCCAGAAGCTTCAACCGGATTCTGGCGGGGATTTTCCACCATCGCATCGATTATCCGGAACCGGCCTACAAGGAACGGGACAAGGACGCCGCCAAAAGGAAGAACGGTGAAGATTCAGATCGAGAACCGGCAAAGGAAGCAAAAGGTAAGGAAGCTGTTCCTGCGAAAAGCAGCACGGAGGATCTTAAGCGTCTCGGGATGTCCTGAGGCGGAACTGTCGATCCTGGTCGTCGACGATGCCGAGATCCGCATCATCAATCGCGACTATCTGCAACGGGACAAGCCGACCAACGTCATCTCCTTCGCCATGCGCGAGGGGGAGGGGGGGGAGCTCTGTCCCGAACTCCTCGGCGACGTGGTCATCTCCGCCGAGACGGCGGCCCGGGATGCCGTCGAGGCCGGCATCCCCTACGAGCACGAGCTGGTCTTTCTGCTGTTGCACGGCGTCCTCCATCTGCTCGGCTACGATCATGAGCGCAGCGGCGCCGAGGAGGCCGAGCGCATGGAAGCGCGGGAGCGGGAAATCTTCGCCCTTTTGCGCGAGGAATTCCTCGGGCCATGAGCGAGGCGCCGCGCGAGCCGATCAAGCCCGCCAACTGGCTGCAGAGCGTCAACTGCGCCATCGAGGGGATTCTCTGGACCGCCCGTACCCAGCGCCACATGCGCTGGCATTTCCTGGCGGCGCTGGCGGTACTGCTCTTCGCCCATTTCATGGGCCTTTCGGCCCTCGAATTCATCCTGCTGGCCTTCGCCGTCACCCTGGTGCTCTTCGCCGAACTGGTCAATACCGCCCTGGAAGTGGTGGTCGACCTGGTTTCTCCCGGCTACCATCCTCTGGCCAAGCAGGCCAAGGATGTCGCCGCCGGGGCGGTGCTGGTGGCGAGCATCGGCGCGATGGTCATGGGCTTTTTCGCCCTCTCCCGCTATATCCTGCCGGTGCTGGGCGGACAGCTCGACCAGCTGGGACGGCCGCCGGGGGAATTCCCGGTCGTCTCGGTGCTGATCGCGACCATCGTCGTCGTCCTGCTCAAAGCCCTCTACGGGCGGGGCACGCCGCTGCACGGCGGCATGCCGAGCGGGCACGCGGCGGTTTCCTTCGCCATCGCCACCGCCATTGTCCTTTCCGGTGTCGGCGTGCTTTTGTCGTTGCTGACCCTGGTCCTGGCGGTCATGGTCAGCCACAGTCGGCTGCTGCTGGGCATTCACAGCGCCGGTGAGGTCGTGGCCGGCGGCTTTCTCGGCGTGGCGGTGACCGTGCTGGTCTATTTGTTGATGTAGGGGAGTTCGCGCGGCTTCCGCTGTCTTTTGGAGCCGTCCGGCGGCTGGGACGCCGCGCATTTACTTGATTTTATCCAGGGAGGAACGGATTTTTGGACGACGACAGTGCCAGTGACAGACGGACTTCGTGGCTCGGGCGGATCGCGCGGCTGCTGAGCGGCCGGCGCCGGGTCATGAGCGAGAAGGACTTGCAGGATCTGATCGAGGAGTCGGAGGAAGAGGGGATCATCAACGAGGACGAGGGGGATATGCTTCACTCGATCTTCGAATTCGGCGAGACGATCGTGCGCGAAGTCATGGTCTCGCGCATCGACATGGTCTGCTGCAGCATGGGTACCAGCCTCGGCGAGCTGCTGGCGGCGATCATCTCTTCGGGACATTCCCGCCTGCCCATCTACGAGGGGACCGCCGACCGCATCGTCGGCATCGTCTACGCCAAGGATCTGCTGCGCATCTGGGGCTGCCGGGACGAGGATTTCCGCATCGAACAGATCATGCGTACCCCCTACTTCGTTCCGGAAACGAAGCAGATCGAGGAGCTGTTGCAGGAATTCCGCACCCAACGGGTACACATGGCCATCGCCATCGACGAATACGGCGGCACCTCCGGGCTGATCACCATCGAGGATCTGATCGAGGAGATCGTCGGCGACATCCAGGACGAATACGATCTCGAAGAGGA
>CALJLX010000569.1 GCA_937982495.1 uncultured Desulfuromonas sp. | reverse complement strand
GGCCGAGAACCAGCCCCGACCAGCGGCCGCGACTGCCGGACTGAATCCGGTTGAATATATGGATGTTCTTGAAAAGATTCACGCCGAAAAGCAGCAGGATGCCGAAGAGAATGATGATGCCGCCGGAGATCTTCTCGAACAGGGGCATGATCGACGCCATGGCGCCGCCGAAAAGGGCGGTCAACGCGCCCATGGCCATGAAGCCGGCACTCAACCCGAGAACGATGAGCAGCGGACGATGACGATGGTCTTCGGCGCTGCCGGTCACCAGGATCGGAACGACGGGAAGGACGCAGGGAGATGCGACACTGGCCAGTCCGGCCGCCGTCGCCAACAAAACGGAAGCTAGGGACAAGTCGAGGATAGGCATGTAAAATTCCCTATTTCAGCTCATTCAGCAAAAAGCGGATTTCCTCGGCACTCTTGACGCCCGGAGGCAGGCGGCGGATCTCTTTCCCGCCAGCGTCGACGAGGATCAACGAGGGCAGACCGCGAATGCCGAATTGCCCGAAGAGCGGGCGATCCTCGGGGACCGTCGTGCGAATCTCCCGAACGACGGCTAGGTCGCGCAACTCTTCCTCCATACTCGCCAGGATCCGGCCCTGCATCATACAGGGACCGCCATTGGGATCAAGGAAAAATAGCAACTGAGGACCGGCGCCGTCATTCGAAACGGTGGCGGGTACTTTATCCCCTTCGGAACAGCCCATGACGAAAAGAGACAGAAGAACTAAAAATACTTTTTTGAACATGACAACCTCCGAAAAAATTTTATTGAATATATAAATAACCATATTGTCTGTCAAGGCTCACGACCCGGCTAAATTCGGCGCGAGCCGTTCACTCCACCTCCAACACTTCCAACTCCCGGGAATGCCAGGAAAGAACCGCCACCTGCCGGTGCATCCGGTCGGCCAGGTCGGGAAACTCGCCGCCGATCACCCCGGCGGCGAAATCGGCGAGAAAGCGCGATTTCAACTCGGCCCGCGACCGATCCATGCCGATCTCGTCATAGGGGACCGAGGCAAAAAGGAGAAAACCGTCGTCGGGAATCCGTCCGGCACGCATGTTGTTTTCGATGATGCCGGCGGCCTTGCGGATCGGGTCGGCCAGGTCGGGGCTGTACGGTCCGATGATCAGCGCCAGATTAGGGGTGTGGAGAAAATCGAAGCCGCGCCCCAGACAGATCATCCACTCCCGATGTTCGATATCGAGGGCGCGGGGAGTCTGACGCACCTGGGCGATCCAGCGCAGATTCCCCCGGAGCAAACGGGCCAGATCGACCTGCATCTGTTCGGCCATATCCGGAAAGAGCTTGCCCAGACGCAGCGGCAGTTCCGCTTCCCGCTCCCGGGGAAACTCCGCGAGGTCGAGGACATCGCCGTCCCGGCCATGAATCAGCAGGGCGTCCTCGTCCGTCTCGAAGCCGCAAATGAGCGGATAGACGGTGTCGTGGCCGCTGCCGAAAATATGCTCGGCCTGTCGCCGGATTTCCCGGCAATGGGCGAGGGCCGCCGCCTGGTCGTAACCGAACCCGGCGCACCCCCGGTGCACATCCCCCCGGGAGAAATGATAGGTGATGAAAATCAGTACCCGGCGACCGGCTTTCACCATGCGCAGGACATCGGCGGCCAGCACCTCGCCGAGATGGGGCCAGCCGAGGTCGAACATGCCGCCGAGATTGCGGAAAGGTTGGATCAGCCCGGGCGGAGTGTGGGTGGCGACGGGAATATTGATGCGGCCGTCCATGCACTTCAGCACCATCACCGCCGTGGGATGCAAGGCCCGATAACGCTCCCGCGCCAGACAGGCCTCGGGACTGCGAAATTCAGTCGTATGCCGTCGCGCCAGGTCGTGCAACCAGGCGATACGTTCGGCGATCGGTCGGTGATGAATATTCATAAGCCCCTCCAGCCGGAATCCGGGAATCTTTCGCCGGCCGCTTCCCTCCATGGGAAAGGGGTTTCCGGCATAACGTTATTTTGTAAATCATACCCGATTTTGGCAGATTAATCCCCTTTTCCCCAGGGTAGTCAGGCGATCATACCGCTACCGCAACCGGTGCCCGCGGCCGGTCAAGAAGGAGAAGAAAGCAAATCCCGGGGTGCGTCTCCGATGAAAAAATGTTAGCATCATTGGACTATTCGCCGCCAAACCGCCCTGCGTCCCGCAACCTTCATCTTTTATCGAGATCCTCTGAACTTATGGGAATTGCCGCGGATATTGTCGTCATCGTCGTCGCCGCCCTGATCGGCGGACTGATCGCCCAACGACTCAAACAGCCGCTGATTCTCGGCTACATTCTGGCCGGGGTGCTGGTCGGTCCGCATACGGGCGGCATCTCCATCTCCGATTCCCACGACATCGAACTGCTCGCCGAAATCGGCGTGGCGTTGCTCCTCTTCGCCCTCGGCCTGGAATTTTCCCTGAAAGAGCTGCAACCGGTGCGCAAGGTCGCGCTGATCGGCACACCGATCCAGATTCTGCTGACCATGGCCTTCGGCTACGCCATTGGCCGCTTTTTCGGGTGGGAGCGGGATGCGGCCCTCTGGTTCGGCGGACTGATTTCCCTGTCGAGCACCATGGTCGTGCTCAAGACCCTGATGAATCAGGGGATTCTCGGCACCCTGTCGAGCCGGGTGATGATCGGTATGCTCATCGTCCAGGATCTGGCCATCGTGCCGATGATGATCGTGCTGCCGCAGCTGAAAAACCCGGCGGCGGGCCTGCCGATTCTCGGGGTTGCGGCGGTCAAGGCGACGATCTTCCTGGTGCTGATGGTCGTCGTCGGCACCCGCCTGATTCCCTGGCTGATGAAACGGGTCGCCGCCTGGAACTCCCGGGAACTCTTCACCCTGGCGATCACCGCGATGGGGTTGGGAATCGGTTACGGCACCTATCTCTTCGGCCTGTCCTTCGCTTTCGGCGCCTTCGTCGCCGGCATGATCCTGAGCGAATCGGATTACGGCCATCAGGCCCTGAGCGACATCATTCCCCTGCGGGATATTTTCGGCCTGCTCTTCTTCACCTCGGTGGGCATGTTGCTCGACCCCGCCTTTCTCCTTTCCCATTTCGGCCAGGTGCTGGCCATCGTCGCTCTGGTGATTCTCGCCAAGGCCGGGATTTTCGCCGCCGTCACCCGCGCCTTCGGGTATGTCAACGTCGTCCCCCTGGCCGCCGGCCTCGGCCTTTTTCAGGTGGGGGAATTCTCCTTCGTGCTCGCCCGGGTCGGGATCGCCACCGACTCCATCAGCCAGGAGCTCTACTCCCTGACGCTGACGGTAGCGGTCGTCACCATGCTGCTGACCCCCCTGTTTTCTTCCCTGACCGCCCCGATTTACGCCCTGCGCAAGAGCCGCTTCAAACATGAGCCCCTGCAGACCATGAACATTCCCGATCAAGGCCTGCGCGACCACGTGGTGCTGGCCGGCGGCGGCCGGGTCGGACGCTATCTGGCCAACGTCCTGCAACGCCTCGATATTCCCTTTGTCATCATCGAACTCAACCATTGGCGGGTGGAGCAGGCCAAGGATGACGGTTTTCCCACCGTCTTCGGCGACGCCACCCATGCGGTGGTACTGGAGGCGGCGGAAATCCACCGGGCCAAGCTGCTGCTCATCACCACCCCGGTGGCGGTGACCGCTTCGGCGGTCGCCACCCAGGTGCATGCCCTGAACCCGGAACTGCGCATCATCGCCCGTGCTTCCAGCATCGAGGAGATGCAACTGCTGCACGAGGAGGGGGTCTATCAGGTGGTTCAGCCGGAATTCGAAGCCAGCCTCGAATTCACCCGCCAGGCCCTGCTCTACCTGAACATGCCGGTCAACAAAATCCAGTGGTACACCGACGCCGTCCGCCGCGAGCTCTACTCCCCCCTCTACGAAGGGGAACTGGGCTATCAGGCGATCACCCAGCTACAGGATGCTACCCGCCTGCTCGAACTTTCCTGGGTCGCCCTGAGCGGCGAAAGTCCCCTGCTCGGGAAAAACATCGGTGAATTGCGCGTTCGCAGCCACACCGGCGCCTCCATCGTCGGCGTCTTGCGCCGGGGGGAAATGCAGACCAATCCCCCGCCTGACTTCCGGTTTTCCGCCAACGACCTGGTCGGGGTCATGGGCGAACCGGAGCAACTGACCGCCTTTCAGGATTTAGCCGAGGGAAGACCCGTAAACCCTTGATCCACCGGAGTGAAGAGATGAACACCCACAGCAAAACAACAGACCGGGACCAGGCAGCGGCCCTCATTCGCCGGCTACTGACCACCGCCAAGGCCGATACCCTTTACTGGGATCTTTATCTCGAACGCGCCCGCCGGCTGGTGACCCCCCTGCTCTCTCTCGCCGACTACCGCGCCCTGGAGAAGGAACGAGCCGGCGCCGCCCGGCTGCCGGAGCAGATCCGCGAAGCCATGGAACGGGCGGACTGGGATCTGACCCGGGAATTGAGCGGGCGCCTGGAGGCTCTGCGGCAAAAGGTCGACAGCCGCCGCTCGCTGATCGAGCTGGGACAGATGCTTTACGACAACCCGCTCGTCCCCGTCGATCCCTTCTCTCCGGGATTGCAGGGTTTTGCCGGCGTCACCGGCACCGGCCTGAGCGATCTCCAGGGAAAAACCTTGCAGGGGCTGCTGCGCCTAAGCGAAGAAGACCCGGCCTGGAAAGCTTTTTATGAAGTTCGTCGTCAGACCTTCAGCTTGCTGCCCTTGTCCGATGATGACGAAACCCATCACGAAAACGGACCTCTGGCCAGCGTCCAATTACAGCAAGAAGCCCTCGATGCCTTCAACCGGGGGGACTTCCAGCGTTTGCGCGAGCTTTCGGAGCAGCTCGCCGAACTGGGCGAAAAGACCGCCATCCCCTCGGAAACTCTCGGCGGGGAGTCGCCCAGCCAAAAGGTCGAGGACTTTCTCCTGAACTTCCCCCGCGAAACTCTCGAAGCCGCCGCCGCGCTGGGGCTGGTGCCGATGCACGCCGACTCCTGGCGCGACCGCTACGGCCACCTCTGCCGACTGGCCTGGCATCCCGCCATCGGTGGCGAAATGGGGCCCGCGGGGGAAGCCCAACGGGTCGGACAGGCGACCTTCCCCGCCGACACTCCAGAAGCGATGAAGGAGCGGATCCGCATGTTCATGATTCACCCGTTCATCAGCTCCGGCGGCAGCCGCTACCTGCCTTCCCTTGTGGCGGAAGATTTTCTCGCCGAGGACTTTCCCGACCCGCGGCCGGGACAGGAACCTCCCGTCACCCCCCTGCTCGAAGCCCTGGGCCTGCCCCGCCGCGCCCAGCTCAGCCGCCTGACCATCGAGCAGGCCTTGAGCTCCCGGGGGGTCGCCATCATCGAAAAACTCGGTCTTTCGCCCACCGATTTCCGACTGGTCTGCATCCCCCCCGATCTTCACCTGCGCGCCGGGGAACGGCAGGGTTGGGGGCAACAGCCGATCTGGACCCACTTCGACGGCTACATGCTGCAACGGGACGGACACCGTATGGCCCTGGCCGGCGGCGATGCGCGGTTCGGCGGAATCTTCGACATGGTGGGCATCGGCATGTCCTACGAATCGGAACGAGTCTTCGCGCGCTTCGCCGTGGTCCAGCGCAAACGCATGGCCGCCTGGTAAGGGTGGGCCATCGAAAGGTTTCGTTTCGGCCCTTCGGCCAAGCGATTCCCTGAGCGTAGTCGAAGGGCCGCTTGGCCGGAGGGAGAATACATCAGGGATGGGGAGACATGTCGACCGTGCGCCACTGCCCCGTCCGCCAGTCACGGTGCTGGCGAGGGCGGAAACGGTCCTTGTAGGCCAGGGAACGGCATTCGGCCACATAGTAGCCGAGGTAGTACCAGTTCAACCCCAGCGCGCGGGCCTGCTCGATCTCTTTGAGAATGCTGAAGGTGCCCGGATTATAAGCGGCATAGGCGGGATCGAAGGCAAAATAGACGCTGCTCAGACAGTCGGCGCCGATATCGAGATAACCGATTCCGGCCGTCTCTTCCCCCACGAAGATCTCCGACTGCATGGCGGGACAGGAAGGCAGATAGAAATTGAGCAGGAACTCCTCGGGATTGGCCTCCAGCCCGAAGCGCCGCCGGGCATGCTCCCGATAGATGGCGTAGGCGCGGTCGCTCAGTTGCAAAGGCCCGAAGTTTACCCCAAGGGACGCGGCTCTTTTCAAGACCCGGCGCTGTTCCCGGGTGGGGGTGAATTCCGCCACGGGAATCCGCAAGGGGGTGCAGGCGCGGCAATCGGGACAGGCGGGACGAAAATAGTAGAGACCGAACTTGCGCCAACCCTCGGCCAGATAGCAGGAGAGTTCGACACCGTCGAGTTGACCGGCGAGAAAAAATTCGTAGCGTTTTTTCCGCCCGGGAAGATAGGGGCAGTCGCCGGGCTCTTCAAGCTGCGGAGGTTGGATTAAGCGCATCGACGGCCGCCTTGACAGAATCGGAAAGATTAGTCATTTTGATGAGGGCGGCCAGCATCGCACAAGACCCGGGCGGTCGTCAACCACGCCCGTCGAGCCCAAGCCGCGCAACTGCGGGAGAGTTTCATTTTCATAACAAGGAGGGATGATACGATGCTCTACTGGCACTGGCTGACCCTGGGATTGCTGCTGATCCTAGCCGAGCTTTTCATCCCCAGCTTCACCATCTTCTGGTTCGGCCTCGGCGCCCTGCTGGTCGGCGGACTGCTCCTGCTCTTCGACGAGCTGGCCTTGAGCTGGCAGATCTTCATCTGGGCCATCGCTTCCGGCCTCTTCACCTTCCTCTGGTTCCGCTTTCTCAAGCCGCGCATGACTGACCGCACCAAGGCGGGCCTCTCCCGCGAGGCCATTGTCGGGGAGAGCGGCCAGGTCATCGGCGCCCCCGAAGAAGGGCGGCGGGGCACCGTCCGTTTCGCCAAACCCCTGCTCGGTTCCGACGAATGGCCCTTTATCTGCGAACAACCGGTCACCATCGGCGATCGGGTCTTCGTCAAGGACGTTTCCGGGAATACGTTGATTGTCGAGAGGCGAGGCTGAAGGGAAAACGCCGGATTATCGCGAAGGACGCAACAACTTTTTTCAACAACTCTTAAAATAGATTCTCGTTCCTCGATCCTGATTCCTGGATTCCGCCCTTACCCACAAGGAGACCGAAAGTATGGAAGGATTGGTTGTTGTCGTTGTTTTTCTGGTGCTGGTGGCCGTGACCATCTCGCTCGGCGTGCGCATTGTCCCCCAGGGCTACAAGCATGTGGTGCAACGTCTCGGTAAATATCACAGTACCTTGGGCCCGGGCCTGAACATCATCATCCCCTACATCGACACGGTCTCCTACAAAGTCACGACCAAGGACATCGTCCTCGACATTCCTTCCCAGGAAGTCATCACCCGGGACAACGCGGTAATCGTCGCCAACGCCGTCGCCTACATCAACATTGTCTCGCCGGAAAAAGCGGTCTACGGCATCGAGGATTACCGCATCGCCATCCGTACCCTGGTACAGACCTCGCTGCGCTCCATCGTCGGTGAAATGGACCTGGACGATGCCCTCTCCTCCCGGGACCAGATCAAGGCCAAGCTCAAGGCCGCCATTTCCGACGACATCGCCGACTGGGGCATCACCTTGAAGACCGTGGAAATTCAGGACATCGCCCCCTCGCCGACCATGCAGAAGGCGATGGAGGAACAAGCCGCCGCCGAGCGCGGCCGCCGCGCCACCGTGACCCGCGCCGAAGGGGAAAAATCCGCCGCCATCCTTCAGGCCGACGGCCGCCTCGAAGCCTCCAGGCGCGACGCCCAGGCCCAGGTGGTGCTGGCCGAAGCCAGCCAGCGGGCGATCACCAAGGTGACGGAAGCGATCCAGGCGAACGAACTGCCGGTCATGTACCTGCTCGGCGAAAAATATATTGATGCGGTGAAAAACATCTCCAGCGCCCCCAATGCCAAGATCGTCCTCTTGCCGGCGGATATTCCGGCGGCGGTGCGTGGAATCATGGGACATCTCGGTAAATGAGGAGGCGAAATCCGACGGGGGTGGAGGAAAAGCTTTCCCTCGAAGAATGGGAAAACCTCTGCAAGCGTTGCGGTCAATGCTGTTTCGAAAAGTGGGTGGAAGAAGACGGTACTATCCGGCCGACGGATATCCCCTGCCGCTTTCTCGATATTATCACCCGCGAGTGCAAGGTCTACCACAAGCGTTTCGATGTCGATGAGGGGTGTGTCAAGTTGACTCCGACGGTGGTCGAAACCGTGCAGTGGCTCCCCCCTGAATGCGCTTATGTAGAGCGAATTCAGGGACGACGATAAGTATCAAGGTTCCTGGTTTGGGGCTTCAAAACTCTAGTATTCCCTGTGTCCCAGTGGTGAAATCGATATTTTACCGAATTCAAAATCGAGGAAGGATCATGACGATGAGAAAAATCTCCCAATTCATCCGTTTCTTTCTGGCCTGTTGTCTGCTGACGTTCGGTGCCGTCGGTCAGGTCGGCGCCGATACCGGCGAAGCGCCCGCCAAGGTCGCCGAGACTCTGAAAAAGACCTACCCAAAACTTGAATTCCAGCAGATTTTCACCAGCCCCGTCGCCGGACTCTACGAAGTGGCGGCCGGCGGGAAAATCCTCTACTTCGCCCCGGAAACCGGGCACATGCTTGCCGGGGAGTTGTGGACCAAGGACGGCGTCAACCTCAGCAAGGAACGCCTCGGTAAACTCATGGGAGACAAGCTCAAGCTTCTGCCTCTGGATAAGGCGGTCAAAATCGGCACCGGCAAGAACACCGTCATCGAAGTCACCGACCCGGATTGCACCTTCTGCCGCAAGGGCTCGGAGTTCTTCGCCCAGCGCAAGGACACGACCCGCTACATCTTCTTCCTGCCGCTGAAGATGCACCCCGACGCCGAGCAGAAAGCCCGCTACATCCTTTCCGCCAACGATCCGGCCATCGCCTATGAGGAAGTCATGTCCGGTCGCTACGACGAAGGTCCCATTCCCCCCTTCAGCGACAACGGCGTGATGGAAAGCCACATAGAAGCAACGGAAATGCTCGGCCTGACCGGAACGCCCAATTACTGGATCAACGGCACCTTCGTCGCCGGCGCCAATATCAAAGCGATCGAACAGCTTCTCAAGTGACGACCAGAAAACAGGCCTGGTTCGGCTGGTGCATGTACGACTGGGCCAATTCGGCCTTCGCCACGGTGATCCTGGCCGCGGTCTTGCCCGTCTATTTCGTCAGTCTGGTACCGGAAGGGGGCGCGCCTCTCTCGCTTTTGGGCCAGAGCCGAACCATGCCGGCATCGGCCCTATGGGGTTACGCCGTCTCCCTGTCGATGGTGCTGGTCGCCGTCACCGCCCCCTGGCTCGGCGTCCTCGCCGACCGCCAGGGACGACGGCGTCAGCTGCTGATCTTTTTTGCCCTGCTCGGGGCGGCGGCCACCGCCCTCCTGGCGCTGGCCGGACCCGGCCGCTATCTGCTCGCGGCGGCACTCTTCATCGTCGCCAACGTCGGCTTCGCCGCCGGCAACATCTTCTACAACGCCTTTTTACCGGCCCTGGCCGAAAGCCATGAAATCGACCGGCTTTCGGCCCGGGGCTTCGCCTTCGGCTACATCGGCGGCGGGCTCATGCTGCTCATCGCCTTCGCCATGATCCAGGGTTACGAATTCCTCGGCTTTCCTGATCGCGGCGCCGCAACCCGCGCCGGCTTCCTGCTCACCGGCCTGTGGTGGGCGGTCTTCGCCATCCCCACCTTCCTCCGTGTGCGGGATACCGCGTTCCTCCATCCCCCCGCCCCGCTGCCAAACGGCTTCAAGGACTATCTGCGCACCTTCGGCGAACTGCGCCGGCATCCCGACCTGCTGCGCTTTCTCGTCGCCTACCTCTTCTACAACGACGGTATCCAGACCATTATCGTCGTCTCGGCCATCTTCGCCCGGGAAGAATTGGGCCTCTCCCAGGTGAGCATCCTTGGCTGCTTTCTCATGATCCAGTTCGTCGCCATGCCCGGCTCCCTCCTCTTCGGCCGCCTCGCGGAAAAACAGGGGGCCAAGCGCTCGGTCATGCTCAGTCTGATCCTCTTCATCGCCGTCAGCGCCTACGCCTTCACCATGCGCCACGACTGGGAATTCTGGATTCTCGGACTGGTCGTGGCGCTGATTCTCGGCGGCAGCCAGGCCATCAGCCGCTCGCTCTTCGCCGGCCTCGTCCCCGTCAACCAGACCGCCGAATTCTTTTCCTTCTACGCCATCAGCGGCAAATTCGCCTCGATCTTCGGCCCGCTCCTCTTCGCCCTCATCGCCGACCTCACCGGCTCTTCCCGCCACGCCATCCTCGCCCTCGCCGGCTTTTTCCTCATCGGCATCATTCTCCTCGCCGGCGTCGACATGAGGCGTGGTAAAGCCGCGGCTCGTCGGTCGACCGACCTCTGAAAAATCCCTCCGTTTCCCCTTCCGTAGTTTTCAAAACTCCTTTTTTCCGCCGCTTTTTCCCCCGGCGAGAAGAAGGCGGAAGAGGCATTTTCCCATAAGGTTCTGGACTTGCGTGCCTTGTTGCGGTAATTTAACGGACTCTCAATCGCGTCCCGGCGCGACCGTTTATCTCTTACGCCACAGGGAATCTTCATGCGCAAAACGATTATCGCCACGGTATCGATCATGGTCTTCGGCATGGCTCTGGTCTTTTTCATCCATTCCGCCAATAACCGCTTCGCCCTGGTGATCAACGAGGACGGGAAGACGTACCAGATCGACAAGCGCAGCGGCAAAACCTGGCTGATCGAGGGGGATAAAAAGACCCCCCTGGACGCCCCCGACCAGCCCCGGCCGAAGCTGGAGGAATTCGAAATGGCGCCGGAAGACCTGAAAAATCTCCAGGTCGAAGGGCGCATCAACAAGGGAACCTTTTTCGGCAAGCTCTACAACGGCAGCGACCAGCCCATCACCCGGGTGACCTTCAAGGTCAACGCCCGGGAAGCGGACGGCCGTCTGCGCTGGAGCCGGGATTTCACCGAGGGGATGTTCGTCAAGCCGCAGACCACCGGGCGCTTCGCCATCACCGTGACCGACGGCGACGATGTCGGCGAAGTCAGCTGGACCATCATGAAAGCCTTCACCCGCCCCCTGACCAACGGCTCCCCGGCGGGCCGGTAACCAAACTTTATCCCATTGCCTTCCATTTTCCGGAGAGAATCCATGAGTATCCTCTTTACCCTGGCCGGACTGGCCCTGGTCGCGGTCCTGTTCTTTTTCCCCCAACAGCTCCCCCCCAATCCCGAACTCCTTCCGCAACTGCACATCGCCGCCGTCGCCCTGCTCGGGATCGCCGCGCTACTGCAACTGGTCGCCCTCTTCCGGCGCAAACCGGCGGTCGAGCCGGCCGCGTCGATGAAAGCTGCCGCCGCGCCGACGGAACCGGTCGTGCCCCGTCCCGCGCCGGAAAAGCTCGCCCAGGCCCAGGTGGTGCGGTTTCTCGGACAACTTCAGGAAAAAGGGCGACTGGTCGATTTCGTCATGGACGACATCACCCCCTATTCCAACGAAGAGATCGGCGCCGCCGCCCGGGTGGTGCATCAGGGTTGCAAGGAAGTGCTGGCTGAAAGTTTCGACATCCGCTCCCTCCATCCCGGCGCCGAAGGGGAAGACCTGACCCTGGCCGCCGATTTCGACGCCCGCGCCTATCGCCTGGTGGGCAAGGTTCCCGAGCATCCCCCCTTCACCGGCCGGGTACTCCATCGCGGCTGGAAGACCGCCCGCGTGAACCTGCCCCAGCTCACCGACGAGGCCCGCGAAGTGATCGCCCCGGCCGAAGTGGAAATCGCCTAGAAATTGGAGGCCGGAACCATGACTAAACGCTTCGCCCTGGGCATCGACCTCGGCACTTCCAACTCGGCCCTGGCCTACCGCTCCGTCGACGGCGACGAGTCTTCCCAGGTACTGCCCGTTCCCCAGCTCCTTTCCTTCCAATCTCTCGGCGAGCGGGAGACCCTGCCCTCGGCCATCTATCTCCCTCTGGAGCAGGAAGCGGCCTCCGCCGCCGCCCGCCTTCCCTGGGAGGAAGGGACGCCCCTGACCGCCGTGGTCGGCGAATTCGCCCGCGCCCATGGCGCCCTGTCGCCCGAGCGACTGGTGACCTCGGCCAAATCCTGGCTGTGCAATCCGAACATCGACCCGGAACAACCCCTGCTCCCCTGGCAGTCTGAACTCGGGGAACGGAAGATCTCGCCGCTGACCGCCTCTCGCCGCTATCTGGAGCATCTGCGCCAGGCTTTTGTCCGGCATCTCGCGGCAACGGGCCAAGCCCCCGACCTGGCCGCATGCGAGATCGTCCTCACCGTCCCCGCCTCCTTCGACGAGGTGGCGCGCCTGCACACCCACCTGGCCGCCGAAGCCGCCGGCTGGGGGGAAGTGACCCTGCTCGAAGAACAGCAGGCCGCCTTCTACCACTGGATCGACAGCCACGGCGATCAGTGGCGCGAACAGGTGAGCCCCGGCGACCTGGTGCTGATCTGCGATGTCGGTGGCGGCACCGCCGATTTCAGTCTGGTGGCGGTGGCCGAACGGAACGGCGAACTGCATCTGGAGCGGGTCAGCGTCGGCGACCATCTGCTTCTCGGCGGCGACAACATGGATCTGGCCCTGGCCTACCATCTCAAGGCCGAACTCGAAGGCCAGGGGCAGAAGATCGACAACTGGCAGTTCCACTCCCTGGTTCACGCCTGCCGCCTCGGCAAAGAAAAACTCTTCGCCGACGGCGATCTCGATCAGTACCCCATCAGCCTCGCCAGTCGCGGTTCCAGCCTCTTCGCCCGCACCCTGACCACGCAGTTGCGCCGCGAGTTGCTCACCCGGGTGCTCCTCGACGGTTTCTTCCCCGCCGTCGCCATCGACCGACATCCCCAGCGCCGCCGCCACTTCGGCCTGCGCGAATTCGGCCTCGACTACGCCGCGGAACCGGCCCTGAGCAAACATCTCGCCGAGTTTCTTGTCCGGAGCCGGCAGAATGTCCAGTCCCGCGACGAGCTGCGCGACCTGGTCGGAGAGCGTTACGGCGAGCATCAGGGGCTGCCCTTCCTGCGCCCGAACGCCGTCCTCTTCAACGGCGGCGTGTTCAAGGCCGCCCCCCTGCGGAAGAGGATGCTCGATATTCTCGCCGCCTGGAACGACAACGCCCCGGTGCGGGAGCTTTCCGGCGCCCATTTCGATCTGGCGGTGGCCAAGGGCGCCGCCGCCTTCGCCCGTATCCGCGCCACCGGCCAGGGGATCCGCATCAAGGCCGGTACCGCCCGCTCCTACTACATCGGCCTCGAATCGACCATGCCGGCGGTTCCCGGCTTCACCCCGCCGCTCAAGGCGATCTGCGTCGTCCCCCAGGGGATGGAGGAAGGCAGCGACGTCCCCCTGCCCGACCGGGAATTCGGTCTGATCACCGGCGAGCCGGTGGAGTTTCGCTTCTTCTCGTCGAGCATCCGCGCCGGCGACCAGGTGGGCGATGTGGTCGAAGGCGAGGATGAGTTGGAGGAGACCGCGCAACTGGAAGTCACCCTCCCCCCGGCCTCGGGACTGATCGGTGAGTTTCTTCCCGTGACCCTGCATTCGGTCGTCACCGAACTGGGCACCCTCGAACTCTGGATGCGCCACGCCGCCAGCGGCAAGGAATGGAAGGTCGAGTTCAATGTCCGTCCCCAGTAAACCCCGTTACAGCATCGGCATCGACCTCGGCACCACCAACTGCGTCCTCGCCTACCTCGATCAAAAGGAGCCGCGCCGGGGCATCCGCGTTTTTGCCCTGCCCCAGTGGGAATCGGCGCAAAGCCACGGGCGCTTCGAACTGCTCCCCTCCTTTCTTTGCGCCCTGACGGCGGCGGAGCGGGAAACGGGCTTCGATCCCGCGAGCGGTCCCCATGCCGGTCCCTTCCCCGGCTGGATTCCCGGCCTTTTCGCCCGCGCCCAGACCGCCCTGCGCCCGGGGCGGGTGGTCAGTTCGGCCAAGT
>CALJLX010000568.1 GCA_937982495.1 uncultured Desulfuromonas sp. | reverse complement strand
CGGCGGCTTCGGGCGAGGGCAGCAGCCAGGGGCAGAACTCGGCGCCGAAGTAGATCCGGGAATAGCCCTCGGGGAGCGGTTCCTCGGGGCGGGGAAGAAAAAAGGCCCGTTCGGGATCAGCTGCGATTGCCATCGCGTACCAAGAGGGTCAGCGTGTCGCCCGGGCGCAGAATGTGATTCTTCGCCAGCCGGTTCCAGCTCTGAATCCGCTCCGCCGGGACCGCGAATTTGCGACCGATGGCCGAGAGGGTATCCCCCGACTTGACCCGATAGACGATCTTGCGTTCCCCCTTGGCGACGGCCGTTTTCTTCCCCCCGGCAACTTTGGCCTTGGCCACCTTGAGGGTCTGTCCGGGACGCAGGGTACTCTTGGCGGTCAGACCGTTCCAGGCCCGCAGTTCCTTCTCGTCGGCGCCGAAACGCCGGGAAATCGCCCACAGGGTATCCCCCTTGCGCACCTTGTAGGTCTTGCTCACCGTCGCTGTCGCTGCCCGAAGCGGCGCCGGCCTTGCCTCGGCAAGCCGAGCCAGGTCGGGGGACAGGGGGATCAGCAGTTCCTCGCCGACAGGGAGCGCGCGGAAATTTTCCAGGCGGTTGAGCGCGATCAGATCGTTTTGCCGCAGATCAAAACGGCGGGCGATGTCGGCCAGGGTTTCTCCTTGGGCGATCCGATGCCGATGGAAACCGGCGCGCTGTTCCGAGGGGATATTGGCGTACAGCTGTTCGAAGCGGGCCTTGCGTCCGGCGGGAAGACGCAAGGCGTAATCCCGGACATGGGGGGGCGTGCACCAGCGTTTGAGTTCGGGATTCAGCGCGCGGATATCCTCGGGGGAAACCTCGCAGAGGCGGGCCGCCAGTTCCAGATCGGTGGCTTCGGGGAGACGCACCACATCGAAAACGTAGGGCTCGGCCGGAGGAACATCGGTGAAACCGAAGGCTGCGGGATCGCGGACGATGGTCAGCACCGCCAGCAGCTTGGGCACATAATTCCGGGTTTCGTCCCGCAGGGAGGAGTTGTCGCAGAGTTCCCAGAAGTCCTCGGCGCCGTTTTCTTCCATGGCCCGGGAAATCCGACCGCCGCCGGCGTTATAGGCGGCCACGGCCAGATACCAGTCGCCGTCGAAACGGTCGTAAAGCTCACTGAGAAAACGGGCCGCGGCCCGGGTCGATTTCTCGAAATCGCGCCGTTCATCCCGCCATTCGTCATTGTTCAGACCGTAAATCTCGGCGGTACTTTGAATGAACTGCCAGGGACCGGCGGCATGGGCATGGCTGTAGGCGTGGGGATTGAATCCCGACTCGACCAGGGCGAGATAGGTCAGATCCTGGGGCAGGCCTTCCTCTTGGAAAATTCGGCGCATGAAGGGGATGTAGCGTTCGGCCCGGTGCAAGAGACGGGCGAAGACCTCCCGCCCTTCCCCGGTGTAATAGTCGATATAGGAACGCACCTGCTCGTTATCGACCAGGGGAAAATCGAAAATCAGTTCATCCTTGAGCAGGGTCAGCCCTTCGTGCCCGGCCCGGGGGGGAGCGTCGTCGGCCAGATGCAGATGTTCGAGGACATCCCCAACCTCATCGGGAGAAGGTTCCTGCGGTCGGGAAGGGCGAGGTTCGGCCAGGACCGAATAATTGGGGCGTCCGGGCACCTTGCGCGGCGGCTGAATCAGCTCGCTCTTGGCGGCGGCGGACTCCTCCGTCGCCGGGGGGGGTAAGGCCGTTTGCGGATTTTGCGTCCCCGGCAGACAGCCGGCCAACATCACAAGGAACAAAAACAGCAGGACAAATTTCATCGGTGGTTCTCCTCGAAGGGCGCGCTCCCGGCCGAAACCGGCGGCGCGCTTCTTCAATCGTCGTCAGGCCAGAAGCGTCGCTGCAATTCGGCGAGCAGGCCGTCGAAAGAGCGGCGGTCCAGGGCGCTGACCGGCACGGCGTCGAAACGCCGGCACAGGGGAGCGACTTCCTCCGGCGGCACCCGGTCGGTCTTGTTGAAGACCAGCAGCCGGGGAATGCGATCCAGTTCGAGTTCGCCGAGAATCCGCTCCACCGCCCGGATGTGTTCCTCGAAGCGGGGGTTGGAAAGATCGACCACATGCAGCAGCAGATCGGCGTCTTCCAGTTCCTCCAGGGTGGCCTTGAAGGCACCGAGCAGGCTTTTCGGCAATTTGCGGATGAAACCGACGGTGTCGGTGATGATGACTTCCCGCTCCATGGGGAAGCGCAGTCGGCGGGTGGAGGTATCGAGGGTGGCGAAGAGCAGGTCCTCGGTAAAGACCTTGCTCTGGGTGAGGGCGTTGAGCAGGGTCGACTTGCCGGCGTTGGTGTAGCCGACGATGGAAACGATGGGCACCTCGGCGCGGATGCGCCGCTGGCGGCGCTGCAAGCGGCCCCGGGCGAGATCGGCGAGCTGTTTTTCCAGCCGGGCGATGCGTTCGCGGATGCGCCGCCGGTCGATCTCCAGCTTGGTCTCGCCGGGACCGCGCCCGCCGATCCCCCCCATCAGCCGGGACATGGCCGTCCCCCGACCGATCAGCCGGGGCATGATGTATTTGAGCTGGGCCAGCTCCACCTGCACCTTGCCGTCCAGGGTATGGGCGCGGCGGGCGAAGATGTCGAGGATCAGCTGACTGCGGTCGATAACCTTGATTTCGGTGATTTCCGAGATGGAACGCACCTGCACCGGCGACAGATCCTGGTCGAAAATCAGCACCGTCGCCCGCTGCTGCAGGGCGCGGATGATGACCTCCTTGACCTTGCCCTCCCCCATCAGATACTTGGGATTGAGCTGGCGGGGGCGCTGCACCACCCGGTCGAGAACCACCACGTCGGCGGTGCGGGCGAGCTCGGCCAGTTCGTCGAGGGAATCTTCCGTCTCTTGACGGGGCGCCTGACTGACGGAGATGAGAATCGCCCGCTCGCGGCCGTCGGAGAGATCGATGGTGTCGTCGACCTTGCGCTCCAACTCGGTTTCGAGGGCGCGGGTGAAGGCGGCGAAATCCAGGTCGAGATCGTGAATCGAGGGAACGCTCTCGACCTCGACGCTCTCGCCGCCGGGGACCGGCGGCAACAGATGGGCGTAATCGACCCGCCCGGGCAGGCCGTCCCGGCCCACCGCCAGCGCGACCATGAGATCGAGGCGCAACAACGCCAGGTCGGTGAGGTCGTCCTGGGAGAGGGGTTCGCCTTTGAGGTGGGTGTGGATGCAGCGCAATCCGCGCAGGCCGCCGCGGCCGAGGCCGTAGCCGGAAAGGTCGGGGATGACGATTTCCCGGTCGTCGCCGACGATGACGTGTTGGATCTCCCCCTGCCGATCGACGATTACCCCAACCTGACGCCGCATGTCGTACGCGCGTTCGGTCAGGTAGCGGGCCAGTTCCACGGAGATCACCTGATCGACGGCAATGCGCCGCCGCTGGATGCGCTCCAAGGCCTGGATCTGGCCTGCCTTGAGGCCGGAGAGATGGCCGTGAATCACCGCGTGCCTCGCGACGGCCAGGGCGGAGGGGTTTCAACGAAAAAGGGGCCTTTCCGGCCCCTTTTTCGAAGAATGTCAAAGAAGGGGGTCATGCGCCGGTAACGCTGAATCCGGCGTCGACGTAGTGGATTTCGCCGGTCACCCCGCTGGAGAGGTCGGAGAGGAGATAGACGCTGGACTTGCCCACTTCTTCCTGGGTGACGCAGCGCTTGAGTGGGGCGCGGTCGTCCATCAGCTTGAGCTTCTCGCGGAAGTTGGCGATACCGGAGGCGGCCAGGGTCTTGATCGGGCCGGCGGAGATAGCATTGACGCGGATCTTTTTCTCGCCCAGCTCCACCGCCAGGTAGCGTACCGAGGCTTCCAGCGCGGCCTTGGCCACGCCCATGACGTTGTAATTGGGGATGGTGCGGACGGCGCCGAGATAGGTCAGGGTGAGAATGCTTCCCCCCTCGGGCATGAGCGGAATGGCGCAGCGGGTGACGGCGACCAGGGAATAGGCGCTGATGTCGAGAGCCAGTTGGAAACCGGCGCGGCTGGTCTGGCTGAAACCGTGCTTGAGATCCTCGCGATTGGCGAAGGCCACGGCATGGACGACGAAATCGACGGTGCCCCACTCCTTGCGCAGCGTTTCGAAGACCGCTTCGATCTCAGCGTCGCTGCCGACATCGCAGGGAAGAATCAGCTCGGCGTCGAGACTTTCCGCCAGGGGGCGAACCCGTTTTTCCAGCGCTTCGTTCAAATAGGTAAAAGCCAGGGTAGCGCCTTGCGCCTTGAGTTGCTGCGCGATCCCCCAGGCAATGCTCATATCGTTCGCCACACCAAAGACGATGCCGCGCTTGCCTTCCATCAAACCCATTGTCTGCAATCTCCTTCGTGATCGACCTCGTTCGAAGGCAATTCTTTAACAGATCATGCTCGATAAAGCAAGCACTTTGACCGCGCCGCCGACCTCGCCCGAGGGAGGATTAATCATTCACCCGATTCACCGTTGACAAAGCCAAAAGGACGACGGACAATCCCGCCGTTCTTTATCCCGGAGGGATTATCCATGACCCTGACCACCATTTTCGGCATCGCCCTGGCCCTGGCCATGGATGCCTTTGCCGTCTCCCTGGCCGCCGGCGTGACCCTGGAGCGGATTACCGGCCGCCACCTCTTCCGCTTCGGTTTCCACTTTGGACTGTTTCAGGGAATGATGCCGGTCATCGGCTGGCTGGCGGGGATCAGCGTGCAGCGCTGGATCGCCGACTACGACCACTGGATCGCCTTCGGCCTGCTCCTCTTCGTCGGCGTCAAGATGATCCGCGAGGCCTTCGAAAAAGAGGATGACGAGGCCGAAGCGAGCGACCCGACTCGCGGCCTGACGTTGGTCATGCTTTCCGTCGCCACCAGCATCGACGCCCTGGCGGTGGGGCTTTCGCTGGGCATGCTCGGGGTCGACGTCTGGCTGCCGGCGGCCGTCATCGGCCTGGTCTGCGGCGCGCTGACCGTCGCCGGCATGCTCATGGGCGGCCGCATCGGCCGGATGTGGGGAAAACGGGTCGAAGTTCTCGGCGGACTCGTCCTCTGCGCCATCGGCCTGAAGATCCTCCTCGAACACACCCTGGCCGGCTAGCGGCCGGATTCCTCGCCGGAAACGAGCCGGCCCTCCCCATGGTTTCCGACATCGAGACGGCTTCCGGATTCGAGGGTGATCCGGTAACCCTCCCCCTCAGCGCCCGGGGTCAGAAAAATCAGATCCCCCCGCCGCGGCGGGCCGGAAAGCTTCCCCTCCGTGCCCCGAACCAATACGCCGAGGCAGTACTCCCCCGGCGGCGCCTGCACGGCAAAACCGCCGTCTTCCGCCAGCGCGGCGGCGAAGTCGGGCTTGCCGAGATCATTGCCCGCCGCGCAGTCCCGCCAGAGCAGCGCCAGCCCGCGATAATTTTCCCGTCCTTCGTCAAAGACCTGGCCGACAACCGTCCCCTCGGCGTGAGACTCCCCCCCGGCCGCCGACATGGGCAAACAGAGAAGAATCAGCGCCAACCAGCCCGCCATACCTCTCGCCATGACCGCTTCCTCCCTTCTGCTAGGGATGTCCCCCGCCCCGGAAAAAGATTTCCGTGACGGCACCGGGCGCGACCGTCACCGGGTTGTCGGCGCGGGGGATGAAGATATCCCCCGCTTCGGGCACCGCTTGCGGCAGGCCTTCCCGCGTTTTCTTCAACGCCAGCCAGTAACGCCCCGGCGCCAGATGCAGGGAGAATGTTCCGTCGGCGGCGGTCGGGGCCGAAAAGGAAAATCCCTCCCCGCGCAAATCTTCGCCGCCATCGCGGAAAGCATGGACCCGCGCCCCGCCCAGGGGAACGCCCGCCACCTCCGCCCGGCCGGAAATCCCCGCGTACCCTTTGCGCGGACGGCCCACTTCCCTTGGGGCGCTTTCCAGCCAGGGAATATAGAGAACCCGGTCTCGAGGATAGCGGCGCCCCTGGTATTCGACCTCGGGCCGGTCATGGCCGTCGTCGAACAGTTCCAGATTGCCCGGTCCGCCTAGGGCGCGCATGCGCTCCGTCGCGCCATTTCCCCACCAGTTGTCGCGAAGATCGATGAGGATTTCCCCGCCTTCGGCGAACATTCGCTCGGCGCCGTTCGCCGAAGTGTCCTCGGCGCTTTGCCGCCGTCGTTGCCGACGCTCGCCGGCATCGGGGAGCAGGGCGTCGACCACCCGCGACTGCTTGTCCCCCACCACCACGGCGAAATTCCGATTGTCATCCAGATAACAGCCGCGCAGACGGGGGGAAGCGGAAAGGTTGCAGAAGAGCCCCGTCCCGTTGCCGAGAAGACGACAGCCAAGCAGGAGCGGCGCCACCAGTTTTTCCGCGTGAACGCCGGTGCCGTTGTCGAGGATGTCGCTGTCGCGCACCTGCGGATCGCTCTTCATCTCCGCATGCAGCCCGGTTTGATTCCCCTCGATGAGACAGCCTTCGATTCGCGGCGACGACCCGGAGAGGCAACGGATACCGGCCGCTCCACCGGCGACGATGGCGCAATTGCCGATGGCCGGAGAGCTGTTCCTGTCGCAGCGGATGCCGTCTTGCAGGCTCCGGACAATCCGGCAGTTTTCCAGCGCGAACAGGGAGTTTTGCAGAAAGCGGCAACCGTTGTCGTTGTCGAGAAGCGTGCCGTTGAACATCCCCCCGGCAAACTTCTTCCGGGCGCAAAGGGCCAGCCGGTTCCGGCTCAGTTCGACATCCTCCACGACCAGCTTCCCGAGGCCGCCGTCGATGGCGGTCTCGGCGAATTCGACGCGGCAGTGGCGCAAACGGCTGATCGCCGTCGCCTCCGGGTTCTCGAAGACCAGCCCGCCCCAGTCGCCGGGTGCCGGTCTTTCCGCCGCCGAGGTGAAGAGGATCGGCGCTTCCTCCGTGCCCTGGGCGATCAGCTTGCCGAGCACCTTCAATCGCGCCGGAGCTTGCTCATTCCCGGTTTCCGCCGGGGCGAACTCGATCCGGGCGCCGGGCTCGATGAGCAAGGTCGCGCGCGGGGCCACTCGCACCTCTTCTGCGACCCGCACCCGCCCCCGCCAGACCGTATCCTCTTCCAGCACCAGGGCGAAGCCCGGTTCGGGAACCGCAAGCAGGAGGCAGGAAAGGACAAAGAGGTATATGCACCCGGTCTTCATCGCGGCGGAACCGTTCGCTGTCATGCCCCCAAAGCCCGGGGCTTCGGGGACTCTCATCGTAAAATCCTCACGGCGGGCAGGTCGTATCCCCTTCGGAAAACTCCGGGGTGACGACGGCGGCTTCGTTGCTGTACGGGGAGAGATCCTGCCCGCGATAGGGGCGCACGCGATAGACGTAGCGGGTTTCGGCATCGATCCCCACCCGGTCGACATAGCTGACCACATCGGCGCCGACCCGAGCGGTCGGGACGAAACGGCCGTTCCAGACCTGCACTTCGATTTCGTAGCCCTCTTCGTCACTGCCGTTGTCCTCCCAGTCGAGGCGGATCATGCGCGAGTTGAGGGCGACGGCAGTCAGTCCCGAAGGGGGCTGGGTGAAAAGCAGGGCGCCGGCGCTGTTGCTGTAGCCGCTCTCCCAGGGGTAGGCGGCGGTCTTGTAGGCGCGCACCCGGTAGCGGTAATGGGTGGAGGGGGAAAGCCCGCTGTCGCCGTAGCTCGCCACATCGGCGCCGACCACGGCGATCTGGCTGAAATTATCGCAGCCGATCCCGGCGCAGCGCTCGATCCTGAAGCCCGATTCGTCGCCGGAATTGTCGTTCCAGGTCAGTTCGATGCGACTGTCGCTGACGGCGACGGCGGCCAGGCCGGAAGGCGCGACCTTGGCTGGGGTGACGACAGCGGCGACATTGCCGTAAGCACTGCTCCAGGTGAAGGCGAAGGCGTAGCCGGGGCTGCTTTGCTCGGCACCCAGGGCGGCGCCGGTTTTGACCGTGCCGGGGGCGACACTGACGCGATGAATCATGGCCTGATGGGAATACTGGTGAATGCCGAGGCGCAGGGTGGCGTCATTGTAGGTGGCGTTTTCGTGAATCAGGGTCCAGTCGCCATAGGCGCCGCCACGCACGTAATATTTGGCCCCGGCCGTCTTGAGCACGATCTTCATCCGATAGCGGGTATCGGCGACATAATTGAAGCCGACAACCCCCAGGCTGCCCCCCTTCTGATAAACCCCGAAGGCATAGTTGTTCCAGTACAGACCGTACACCAGCTGACTGTTGGCGGCGCTGGCGGTCTGGTTGAGCTCCCAGCCGGCCATGAAATGGTTGTTGCCGGGGGTATCGGCGGGGATGGTCAGGTCGAAGTACAACTCCCGCCCCTCGCTCCGGGAATAGGTGGCCTTGGAGATCAGGGCCATGGTCCAGGCATCGGTCACGTCGTTGAGCAGCAGGGCGTTGTTCTGGGCGATGCCGCCGCTGGGATCGATTTCCACCCACTTGCCACTGTCGATGACACTGCCGGGGAAGAGGTAGGTATCGGCGATGTCGTTGGCGGAACCGTCGGCGACGGCGTTGGGATTGCCGTAGTAAAGGCTGATGCCGTTATTGGCGCGGGCGGAGAACCAGACGGTGGCGGAGACGCCGTCGACTTTGGTCTTGATCCAGCAGGGGAGCTGGGTTTTCGCGGTTTCGTCGTAAAAGCGCAAATCGCCGAAGTCGGGACGCATATCCGGATCGAAAGGCACGACCATTTCGTAGTTTTCATAGGCGCCGAAAGCAGTGAAGGAAACCGGCTTGCTCCGGGTCCAGGTTCCGCCGCCGCCGTTGGAAAGTCCCTCATTCACCGCTTTGATCCGATAGCGGTAACCGGACCCTTCGGCGACGGCGGGGTCGCTGAAGCGGGTGACGTTCGCGCCGACGACGGCGATCCGGCTGAAATCGTCGCAGTCCGCGCCGGCGCAGCGCTCGATCAGGGTGCCGGTTTCGGAAGAGAAATTGTCGCTCCACGAGAGCTCGATGGTGGTGGTATCGACAGCGGTCGCGGTCAGGGTACCAGGCGCGTCCAGCGAAGTCACGGCCGAGGCGCCGCCGGTGTAGCCGCTGTTCCAGCCGCAAGCGCCGGTTTTGAACGTCTTGACCCGATAGGAATAGGGGGTATTGGGGGCCAATCCCGAATCGAGGTCGGAGTAGCCGGCCGGATAGGTCAGGCGGGTCAGGGTGATATTGGTCACGTAGAGGGTTCGACCCGAGGCGTTATGGAAGAAGCGCAGCACCGCGCTCGCCATGTCGGCGTGGGCGCTGCTGAAGAGCGCCCGGTAGTATTGCGGGGTCGGACCGACGGTCTGGGCAATCTCCGGCAGGGTATCGGGAAAGAGATCGTTTTGCAGGGTGATCGCTTCCCCCTCGTCGCTCCAGGCCTCGAAAGTGACTTGATAGACCGTATCGGTCAACAGATTGAGGGTGGCGGACTGGGACACCGGCGTGCTGCCGGCATGGGTCAGTTTCAAGGCTTTGACCGTTGCCTTGGTCCGGGGATGAACCACATCGGCGACAAGGGCGGCAAAGGAGCCGACCGCGCCGTTGGCGCCGACGATGAGATTGCTCCCGACCTCGTTGGCGGCCAGGGTCGCGATCGGCGCGTAATCGACGCACCCCTCCCCGGCGCAGCGCTCGACCACGAATCCGCTTTCGTCGGGATTGCCGTCCTGCCAGAAAAGATCGATCTGGTTTTCCGCCGCGCGCCGGGCCGTGAGCGCCGTCGGATCGACCGGCGCCAGGGCGGTCGCCTCCACCGGGCCCATCCAGGGCGTGGTCCAGACCGGACCGTCGCTCTTCTCGGCCCGGACCTGATAGCGGTAAACCTGCCCCGGGCAGACGGAAGTATCGCTGATGCTGGTGGAATTGGCCGGCAACAGAGCGCCCAGATCGGTGAAATCGCTGCAGCCCATCCCCTGGCAGCGTTGCACCCGGAAGGCGGTTTCCGAACCGGTTTCGTCGGACCAGGCGAGATCGATGCGATTGGTATGCACGGGCATGGCGATCAGCCCGGTCGGCGGCGGCGGCCCGAAGGTCGTGCCCGAAGCCAGGATCGTCGAACTCCACGGGCAGTCGGCCGCGCGCTCGGCGGTGAGACGATAGGTATAGGTGGTCCCCGGCAGCAGGCCGCTGTCGTTATGTTCGAAAATCTGGATCTGATGCTGATAGTGCTGCTGAATTTCCGCCAGGGTGAGCGGCCGGTTGTAGACAGCCAGATCGTCGATGCGGCCGGGGAAGTAGTACTGGTTGTAATTCCCCTGGCGGCCGATGGTCATGGCGGCGCTGCTGCTGTCGTAGCTGATGGTGGCGTTGGACCAGATCAGCGCGCCGTTGCGATAGAGCTTGATGCCGACGCCGGGCTGGAAGCTGAGGGCCAGATGCTGCCAGGCATTGAAGAGAGCGGCCTGACCGGTATTGACGGCGCTGGTGCCGTTGCTCACATACCAGTTGGCGCCGTACAGGGCCAACCCCCAGTCGCTGCCGGCGTTGTCGGTGCTGAACAGGTATTTGTAACTGCTGCTGTTGACCGTCGGATAGACCCAGGCCTCGAAGGTGACGCCGGGACCGGTCGCGGACTGGTCGACAACCAGCGGCGTCGTTACATAGTCGTTGCTGCCGTCGAACACCCCGGCGCGGTAATACTTGCCGTCGCTGGCGGTTACGGCGCCGCCGTAGGAACGACCGTGACGACCGTTGCCGGAATCGTCCCGGACTTCCCCCGCCGTACTGTTCCAGAGGGTCTCGTTCATCCGGTACAGCAGCAAAAGATCGGGCACGCTCCCCGGCTTGACCGCTACCTCCGTGGTGAATTCATTGTCCTCGTCACAGTCGGCGCCACTGCCGAGACAGCGCGCGACAATGAAGCGGTCCTCGTCGAAGGTGCCGTCATCCCAGGCCAGGCCGATTTCCGATTCGGAGAGGCCGACCGCGTCAAAACGCGGCGTGGCCCCGGCGGCCGGGGTCGTGGCCGTGCCCAGGACCCAGGCGCTCTGCC
>CALJLX010000567.1 GCA_937982495.1 uncultured Desulfuromonas sp. | reverse complement strand
AGCAGGCCCTGGGTGACAAGGCCGGGATCCGCCGTTTCGGGCGGGGGACCATGCCCATGCACGAGGCGCTGGCCTCGGTGATCATCGACTTTTCCGGGCGCCCCTTTCTGGTTTTCAACGTCGACATGCCCAAGGCCAAGGTCGGCAACTTCGACACCGAACTGGTCGAGGAATTTTTTGTGGCTTTCTGCAACCACGCCGGCGCCAACGTCCATGTCAACCTGGCCTACGGCGACAACCTGCACCATATCATCGAGGGCATTTTCAAAGCCTTTGGCCGCGCCCTCGACGAGGCGACGAGTTTCGATCCCCGCATCCAGGGCGTGCTCTCCACCAAGGGGAAGCTCGAATAGCATGATTACCATCATCGATTACGGCATGGGTAATCTGCGCAGCGTGCAGAAAGGCTTCGAAAAGGTCGGCTTCGCGGCGAAAGTGACCGCCGATCCCGCCGATCTGCGGGACGCCGAAAAGCTGGTTCTGCCCGGCGTCGGTGCCTTCAAGGACTGCATGGACAACCTGCGCGAAGGGGGCTTCATCGAGCCGATCCTGCGGCATGTGGAGAGCGGTCGTCCTTTTCTCGGCATCTGCCTCGGTCTGCAACTGCTCTTTACCGAGAGTGAGGAGTTCGGCCGCCATCCAGGGTTGGGCATCATCCCCGGCAAGGTCGTGCGCTTTCCCGGCGACATGCATATAGCCGGCGAAGAGCTCAAAGTGCCGCACATGGGCTGGAACCAGATCCGGCTGCGGCAGGACGCGCCCGTCTTCCGGGGCGTAGCCGACGGCAGCGCGGTCTATTTCGTGCACAGTTATTACGTGATTCCCGACGACCCGACCGTGGTCGCCGCCGTCACCGACTACGGCATCGAGTTCTGCGCGGCGATCCGCCGGGAGAACGTCATGGCCGTCCAGTTCCACCCCGAGAAGAGCCAGCAGATCGGCCTACGGATTCTCAAGAATTTCGGGGAGATGTGAAAATCGGCCTCGCGCCCGTTCACTTCGCTCACTAGAGCACGCAGAGGACGCGGAGAAAAAACACTTAAACCTGGTTTTCTCTGTGTGCTCTGCGTGCTCTAGCGACTGCAAGGAGCGGGCGAGAGACGCTTCTAAAAAGATTTTTAAAAGGATAGATTCGCATGCTCGTCATACCCGCCATCGATCTGAAGGAAGGCCGCTGCGTCCGTCTGGAGCAGGGGCTGATGGAGAAGGATACCGTCTACAGCGACTCCCCGGCCGCTCAGGCCCGCATCTGGCAGGAGCAGGGGGGCGAACTGCTGCATATCGTCGATCTCGACGGCGCCTTTGCCGGGGTGCCGCGCAACAAGGCAGCCATCGAGGCCATCGTCCGGGCCATCGACATCCCCACCGAACTCGGCGGCGGCGTGCGCGACCTGGCGACCATCGAGGCCTATCTGCAACTCGGCATCGGCCGGGTGATTCTCGGCACCGTCGCCAAGGAGAAGCCGGAGCTGGTCCAGGAGGCCTGCCGCCTTTTCCCCGGCCGCATCGTCGTCGGCATCGACGCCAGCAACGGCTTCGTCGCCGTGCGCGGCTGGGCCGACGTCACCGAGAAGAAGGCGACGGAGATGGCCAAGGAGATGGAAGGCTTCGGCGTCGAAGCGATCATCTACACCGATATCGCCCGCGACGGCATGATGCAGGGGCCGAACCTGGAAGCGACCCGCGCCCTGGCCGAGTCGATCTCCATCCCGGTCATCGCCTCCGGCGGCGTCTCCAGCCTTAAAGATATCGAAAACCTCATGGCCATCGAGGCTTCCGGCGTCGTTGGGGTCATCACCGGCAAAGCCATCTACAGCGGCGCCCTCGACCTGCGGGCGGCGGTGGCGCTGACCAGGCGCGGCTGACACGTTAACGGCAGGTCCACCAAAGGAGTCAACCATGACCGTACAATTGCCTTTGGACCGGATGAACACGGCGGAAAAATTGGCCGCGATGGAAGCGCTGTGGGAGGATCTCAGCCGCAACGCCCCGACGGTGGCGGCCCCGGAATGGCACCGTGAAGTGTTGCTGGTGCGCGAGGCCGAAGTCCAGGCGGGAGTTGAGATTTTCAGTGACTGGGAAGATGCCAAGGAAGCGATCCGGACGACGGTGAAAAAATGAAGTTAAGGATCGCCGCCGCTGCCCGGCGCGACCTGGAACGCGGATATCGTTTCTACGAAGCACAAGGGGAAGGTCTGGGCAGTTACTTTCTCGATGCGCTTTTTTCCGACATCGACTCACTGCGTCTGTACGCCGACGTTCATCCCTAGGTTTGGAGTGGTTATCATCGCCTGCTGGCCCGGCGGTTTCCTTACGCAATCTACTCCCGTCTCGACGATGAAGTCGTTTTTATTTACGCAGTCCTCGATTGTCGTCGCAATCCCGAAACACACGAGAAGCGATTACGGCGCTGACCAAAGGCAACAAATAATCGTCCGCCCTTGTAAACCGGGGACGGCGTTCTTACCTTTAGGTGAATTGACATCATGCTGAGCAAACGCATCATCCCCTGCCTCGACGTCAAAGACGGCCGGGTGGTCAAAGGCGTGCAGTTCGTCGAACTGCGCGACGCCGGCGACCCGGTGGAGGCCGCCGAGGCCTACGACGCGCAGGGCGCCGACGAGCTGACCTTTCTCGACATCACCGCCTCCAGCGACAAGCGCGGCATCATCCTCGACGTGGTGGCGCGTACCGCCGAGCGGGTTTTCATGCCGCTCACCGTCGGCGGCGGCGTACGGGAGATCGCCGACATTCGCAACCTGCTCAACGCCGGGGCCGACAAGGTGTCGATCAACACCGCCGCCGTTCATCGCCCCGAATTCGTCCGTGAGGCGGCCGAGCGCTTCGGCTCCCAGTGCATCGTCGTCGCCATCGACGCCCGCCGGGTACCCGGCAGTGATCCGGCCCGCTGGGAGGTCTACACCCACGGCGGCCGCAACGGCACCGGCATCGACGTGCTCGAATGGTCGGCACGCATGGAAAGCTACGGCGCCGGCGAGATCCTGCTCACTTCCATGGACAAGGACGGCACCAAGGACGGCTACGACATCCCCCTGACCCGCGCCGTCAGCGACCGAGTGAAAATCCCGGTGATCGCCTCGGGCGGGGTCGGCAACCTCGAACACATCCGCGAAGGACTGGTGGAAGGCGGGGCGAGCGCCGCCCTGGCCGCCAGCATCTTCCATTTCCGCGAACACAGCATCGGCGAGTGCAAGGAATATCTGCGCGAACACGGCGTACCAGTGCGGTTGTAACAGGAAAAATTAAAAACTGCCTCTCGCCCGCTCCTTGCAGTCGCTCGAGCGCACAGAGATCGCAGAGGAAAAACATAGTTCAAAAATGATTTTCTCTGCGTCCTCTGCGGGCTCTAGTGAGCAAAGCGAACGGGCGTGAGGCCGAAGGATTTTGTATGTCTCTTTCTGCTCAACTCAAATTCGACGCCCAGGGGATGGTCCCTGCCATTACCCGCGACGCCGATACCGGCGAAGTGCTGATGCTCGCCTACATGAATGCCGAGGCGGTCGATCTCACCGTCGCCACCGGCAAGGTCCACTACTATTCCCGCTCGCGCCGCAAGCTGTGGATGAAGGGAGAGAGTTCCGGGCATGTGCAGAGGGTGCGGGAGATCCGCTACGACTGCGACGCCGACTGCCTACTGCTCACCGTCGAGCAGGAGGGGGCGGCCTGTCACACCGGCCATCACTCCTGTTTTTACCGGGTCTGGGACGAAGGCAACACCCGCGTCGACGGCGAGAAGCAGGTCGACGCGGCGGCCATCTACGGCCGCCGGGACATCCTCGACGCGGTCTATCACGTGATTCAGGAGCGCCGCCAGAACCCGACGGAAAAATCGTATGTCGCTTCCCTTTATGCCAAGGGCCTGGACAAGATTCTCGGCAAGATCGGCGAGGAGGCGACCGAGACCGCCGTCGCCGGCAAGGGCGGCAATCCCGATGAGGTGGTCTACGAAGCCGCCGATCTCTTCTTCCACACCCTGATCCTGCTCGGTTACTACGACCTGCCGCCGGAGCGGGTCTACGCCGAACTCCGCCGCCGCTTCGGCATGAGCGGCATCGAGGAAAAGGAAAGTCGGGCCAAATAATCAGAAAGCATCTCTCGCCCGCTCCTTACAGTCGCTAGAGCTCGCAGAGGACACAGAGAAAGTCCAAGGCTTTTATTTTTCCTTCCTCTGTGCGCTCTGCGTGCTCTAGTAAGCGGAGCGAACGGGCGAGAGACGATTTTAAAAGCACTTTTCGCATGCAAAAGGAACCGACCATGAGTCTGCAAGAACAATTGAACACCGCCATGAAAGAGGCCATGCGGGCCAAGGATTCCCTGCGGCTCAACGCCATCCGCCTGGTCAAGACCGCGATCAAGAACAAGGAGATCGAGGCCCGGCAGGAATTCGACGATCAGGCGGTGATCGGGGTGCTCTCCTCCCTGGTCAAGCAGCGCCGGGAGTCGGCCCAGGTCTACCGGGAGAGCAACCGGGCCGATCTCGCCGAGAAGGAGGAGCGGGAACTGGCGGTGATCCAGGAATTTCTGCCGCAACAACTCAGCGAAGAAGAGATTAAAACCATTATCGAGGCGGCGGTGGCGGAAACCGGCGCGGTTTCGGCCCGGGACATGGGCAAGGTGATGAAGATCGTCAGCGCCAAGACCGTCGGTCGCGCCGACGGCCGCATGGTGAGCGAGCTGGTCAAGGCCCGGCTGGCCTGACGGACGGCGGCATGAACGGCATCGACATCGCGATTCTCGGCATCCTCGGCGCTTTTCTGCTCAAGGGGCTGCTGCGCGGCCTGCTCAAGGAACTCTGTTCCCTCGTCGGCCTGTTTCTCGGGGCCTTTCTGGCCTTTCGCTTTTACGCGCCGATGGCCGAAAGCCTCGCCCAATCCTTCAACTTGCCCCTGCCGGCCTGTAACATCGCCGCCTTTCTCCTGGTCTTTCTGGCGACGACACTGGTCTTCGCGGTCCTCGGCTACCTGCTGTCGAAGATGGTCAAGCTCCTCTTCCTCGGCGGCTTCAACCGCGTCGCCGGGGGACTGTTCGGACTGGCCCAGGGGGGACTGCTGCTGGCGGTAGTCCTTTTCGGCGTTTCCCTGATCCAGCTTCCCGGTCCCCTGGGCCGCCTGCTGGAACATTCCGAGCTGGCCCCACCCTTCGTCCAGCTCGGCCGGACGGTCTTCCAGGGGAGCGTCAAGGCCCTGGACAAGCACCAGGGACCGCCCACTGCGCCGAAGGAAAAGACCAAAATCTGAGAGGGATGCCGGCAAGCGCATGATTGAAGCGAGCCTGCGGGTTCTTGAATACGATAAAATCGCCCAGTTGCTGGCCGGGTTCACCCTGAGCGCGCCGGGCAAGGATCGCGTCCTCGCCCTGGCCCCCCTGGCGGAGCGGGCCGAGGTGGCGACGGCCCTGGCCGAAGTCACGGAGATGACGGCGCTCCTTGCCGCCCAGGGCCGCCCGCCCCTGAGCGGCAGCCGCGACCTGCTCCCGTCCCTGCGCCAGCTGCACGCCGAAGGCACCTTCCTGCTTCCGGAAGTGCTGCTCGATGTCCTCGCCAGCATCGAAGCGGCCCGCGACACCCGCAACTATTTCGGCGACCGGGAGCGGGCGCCCCTTCTCGCCGAGCGGGCCGCCCAACTCGACCCCCAGCGGGAACTGCAGCGGGAAATCCGCCGGAGCATCGGCCCGCGAGGGGAAATCCTCGACGGCGCCTCCTTCGAACTCGGCGACCTGCGCCAACAGCTCCGCCAGCTGCGCGGGCGCATCAAACGGCTATTAGAAGACCTGCTCGCTTCGGAAAAGCTGGCCGGCGCCTTTCAGGAACGTCTGATCACCGAGCGCAACGGCCGCTACGTACTGCCGGTGCGGGCCGACCATCGCGGCCAGGTCAAGGGTTTCATCCACGACGAGTCGGCCAGCGGTCAGACCCTTTTCGTCGAGCCGGTGGCGGTGCTGGAGTGGAACAACGAACTGCACAGCTTGGCGCGGGAAGAGAAGCGGGAGGAGGAGCGCATCCTCCGCCGTCTCTCGGACCAGGTTCGACGGCAGGCGGAGAGCCTGGCGCGCAATCAGGAACTCCTGGCCCATTTCGATCTGCGCTCGGCCGCCGGACTCTTCGCCCGCGCCGGCGACGCCGTGGCGCCGCGTCTGGCCGAGACGCCCCTGTTGGAGTTGCGCCAGGCGCGCCATCCGCTGCTGCTCTTTCATCCCGACGGGCGCAAGCGCGAGCAGACGGTGACCGCCGTCGACCTGCTCCTCGGCGAGGCGGCCGACACCCTGGTCATCAGCGGCCCCAACACCGGCGGCAAGACGGTGGCGCTGAAGACCATCGGCCTGCTGGCGTTGATGGTCCGCTCGGGGCTGCCGATCCCCTGTCATCCCGACAGCCGCATCGGCCTCTTCGACCGGGTCTTCGCCGACATCGGCGACGAGCAGAGCATCGAGGAAAACCTCTCGACCTTCTCCGGCCACCTGCGCCGCATCGGCCGCATTCTCGAAGAAGCCGACGGCAACTCCCTGGTGCTGATGGATGAGGTCGGCACCGGCACCGATCCCGCCGAGGGCGGGGCGCTGGCCATGGCGATCCTCGACAGCCTGCGTCGACGCGGGGCGCGGACGGTGGTAACCACGCACCTGAATCTGGTCAAGGGCTATGCCCATCTGCAAACTGGGGTGGAAAATGCCGCCGTCGAGTTCGACCGGCAAACCCTGGCGCCGACCTACCGGCTCCATTACGGCATCCCCGGCGCCAGCAACGCCTTCACCATCGCCCGCCGCCTCGGCCTCCCCGAAGAGGTGCTGGAGCGCGCCGGAACCTATCTCGGCCAGGGGGAACGGGAGGGGTTGGAGCTCCTCGAAGAGCTGAACCGGCTGCGCAAGGATCTCGACCGGGAACTGGCCGAGGCGACGACGCTGAAACGCCGGGCCGAACAGGAGCGGGAAAAGCGGCGGAAACTGCTGCATGAACTGGAGGAGCAGAAGCGCAAGCTGCTCGATCAGGCGACCCGGCGCGGCGAACAGCTGGTGCGGGAGGCGCAGCAGAAACTCAAGGAAGTACTGCGCGAGGCCGGGTCCGCCGCCGTCGATGCCCGCGGCCAGGCGCGGCTGACCGCCGAACTGCGCCAGGTGCGCGAAGGGCTGACCGAGCTGCGCCCGGAACCGGCAGTACGGGGCAAAGCTCCCCGTGAGGTGCAAGTCGGTGAGCTGCTGCGGGTGCCGGCCTTGAACGCCGAAGGGGAAGTGCTGCGCCGCGACGGCGAAAGCGTCGAACTGTCGATCCAGGGGAAAAAGCTGCGCCTCCCCCTGGCCCAGCTCGAAGCCTTCAGCCCTCGGCGCTTCGCCCGGCGGGGGGAAGGCAAAGTCCGCGGCCGCATCGAGCGGGAAGGCTTCTCGCCCCGACTGTTGCTGGTCGGCAAGCGGGTCGAGGATGCCCTGCTGTTGCTCGACCGTTTTCTCGACGACGCCCTGCTCCATCACCAGCGCCAGGTCGAGGTCGTGCATGGCAGCGGCGAAGGCATCCTGCGTCGGGCGGTCCGGGACTTTCTCGGCGGCCACCGGGAGGTTCAGGCCTTTCACGCCGCCGATCTCGCCCAGGGCGGGGACAATGTGACTATCGTCGAGCTGAGGAGCGGATGACGGGACAGATCGCCGAAGGAACCATCCGGGAAATCCGCGAGCGCGCCGACATCGTCGAGGTCGTTTCCGCCTATGTCGCGCTCAAGCGCTCCGGGCACAATCACCTCGGCCTCTGCCCCTTTCACGGGGAAAAAACCCCGTCCTTCAACGTCAACAGCGCCAAGCAGATCTTTCATTGTTTCGGCTGTCATGTGGGGGGCGACGTTTTTTCCTTTCTCATGCGCATGGAAGGGCTGGCCTTCCCCGAGGCGGTGCGCAAGCTTGGCGAGCGGGTCGGCATCCGTATCGAGGAAGAGTCCGTCAGCCCGGCCGAACTGAGGCGCCGCGAGGAACGGGAGAGGCTGGCGCGGATCAACGAGGTCGCCTGCGACTATTATCACCAGATCCTGCTCGACGGACCGGAAGGGGCGCCGGGACGCCAGTATCTGCGCAAACGGGGTTACGACGGCGAGACGGCGCGGACCTTCCGCCTCGGTTTCGCCCCGGAGCGCTGGGACGGATTGGCCGAACATCTGGCGCGCAAGGGGTTCGACGCCAAGGAAGCGCGGGAACTGGGGCTGATCCGGCCGGGGAAGGAAGGCCGGGGGGATTACGATCTCTTTCGCAACCGCTTGCTCTTTCCGATCATCGACCTCGGCGGCAAGGTCGCGGCCTTCGGCGGACGGGTGCTCGACGACCGCCTGCCCAAATATCTGAATTCGCCCGAATCCCCCCTCTACCACAAGGGGAGAATGCTCTACGGCTTGGCCCAGGGGCGCGAGGCGATGCGCAAAAACGATACGGCGATCGTGGTCGAGGGCTACTTCGACCATCTCGCCCTCTATCGGGCCGGCTTCGCCAACGCGGCGGCAACCTGCGGTACCGCCCTCACCGAGGAGCACGGCCGCCTGCTGCAACGCTACGCCAAAAAGGTGCTGCTCCTCTTCGACCAAGACCGCGCCGGGCAGAAGGCGACCTTTCGGGCCATGGAGGTGCTTCTGCCCCTCGGGCTGTCGGTGGCGGTAGTGCCTCTCGATGCCGGCGAGGATCCCGACTCCTTTTTGCGTAAGACCGGACCTGAAGCCTTCGCCGAGCGCCTGAACCGGGCGCGGCCGGTGCTCGAAGTCTATCTCGACGCGTTGCTCGACGAGCAGACGGAGGGCATCGAGGGACAGGCGCGAGCCGTCGAGGAGTTCCTGACGCGGCTCAAACTGGTGCCGAGCGAGATCGAGCGCGGCCTTTATCTGCGAAATCTGGCGCAGCGCACCGGCCTGGCCCAGGATTTGCTTGAGAAAAAGCTTTCCCGGCCGGTCGCGCCCAGTGCGCCCACCCCGCCCGCGCCACCTGCGCCGCGCATCGCCACCACGCCGCCGCGCCGGAGCGCGCCTGGTCCGTCCCGGGAAATCAAGGCCCAGGACTGGCTGTTGCGGCTGCTGCTGGAAGACGCCGCCGCCCGCGCGGAAGTCGCCGCCGAAGGGGTCGGGGAGCTCTTTCTCGATCCCGACCGGCAGAAGGTCGCCGAGCGGATCATCGAGTGCGGCCGGGAAGAAGAGAGTTTGAGCGAGTCGCTTCTGTTCGAGCGTCTCGATGAAGAGCAGAAAGCGATTCTATCGGGTATTCTTGTCAAAGACGAAAAAGCCTTCGCCGAGGAACATCGACGCATCCTTCAAGACTGCCGCCAGACTGTCTTCAAGGAGGCCCTGAAACGGCGAATCCGGGAACTCGACGAAGAGATCCGCCAAGCCGAAGAGAACGGCGACGGGGAGCGCGCGGCCACCTGCCAGGTCGAGCGCCTGCGCCTCAGCCGTGAACTGAAAAAATAACCTTAGCAACTACCCAAAGATTCCACCGGTTCATCCATGAACCCAGAGGGGAAGCCAACGCATGTCGAAAAAAACCAGGGTTGAAGAAGTACAGCAATTGATCGATCTGGGCAAAGAAAAGGGCTTTCTGACCTATGACGAGGTCAACGACGCCCTGCCGGCGGACATGGTCTCTTCCGACCAGCTCGACGACGTCATGAGCATGTTCGGCGACATGGACATCGAAGTCGTCGACACCGAGCAGAAAATCTCCCTACGCAAAGGCGCGTCCTTCGAAGACGATATCGACGAGGAAGAAGAAGGAGAGGAAGAGGAATTCGAGGCCGGCACCCTCGGTCGGACCAGTGATCCGGTGCGCATGTATCTGCGCGAAATGGGACAGGTTTCTCTCCTCACCCGGGAGGGCGAGGTGGAAATCGCCAAGCGGATCGAGGAAGGGGACGCACTGGTGGCCCGGGTCATCATGAAGACCCCGATCGCTTTCAAGGAAGTCATCACCCTCGGTGAGCGTCTTGAACGGGGACAGATCAGCGTCGCTGAAATCACCAAGGATTACGAGGAAGAAGAAGGCAGCGAAGCGGAGGAAAATCAACGGCAACGGCTGATCGGCCTGATCGGCCAGATTCGCGAACTGGACGTGCGCTTCATGGCGGTCAAGGAGCAGATGGCCGGGGAAGTCTCGAAGGACGAGAAGAAGTCCCTCGACAAGGAATGCAAGGAGATCAAGGTCGAAACGACCGAACTCCTGCGGCAGATCCGCCTGAAGGATTTCCAGGTCGCCAAAATTGTCGATCGCCTCAAGGAACTGGCCGAGCAGGTCAAAAAGGGGATGGCTGAGGTCGGCGCCTGCGAGAAGGAGTTGGAGCGCCCGCACAAGGAGATCAAACGCCAGCTGCGGCGCATGCGCAAGAGCGAGGAGGAAGCCCGCAAGGTGTCGGAGGAACTGGCCGTTCCCATGGACACCCTGCTGGTTATCGAGAAGCGCCTGAAAAGCGCCCAACGTAAGTTCAAGCGGGTCGAGGAGGAATCGGGTTTCGCCCCCGAGGAACTGCTCGAATCCCTCAAGGAAGTCCACAAGGGGGAGTGGCGCGCCAAGTCGGCGAAGACCGAACTGGTCGAGGCCAACCTGCGCCTGGTCGTCTCCATCGCCAAGAAGTACACCAACCGCGGCCTGCAGTTCCTCGATCTCATCCAGGAGGGAAACATCGGCCTGATGAAAGCGGTGGACAAGTTCGAATATCAGCGCGGCTACAAGTTCTCCACCTACGCTACCTGGTGGATCCGCCAGGCGATCACCCGGGCCATCGCCGACCAGGCCCGCACCATCCGCATTCCGGTGCACATGATCGAGACCATCAACAAGCTGATCCGCACCAGCCGCCAGTTGGTGCAGGAGATCGGCCGCGAGCCGACTCCCGAGGAGATCGCCGAGCGCATGGAACTGCCCCTGGAAAAGGTACGACGGGTGCTGAAGATCGCCAAGGAACCGATCTCCCTGGAAACCCCCATCGGCGAGG
>CALJLX010000566.1 GCA_937982495.1 uncultured Desulfuromonas sp. | reverse complement strand
GGCGGGGGGCGACGGTCTGGATGGTCAGCACGCCGATGGGGGTCTTGCGGTCGAAGAGGGGGATGCCGAGAAAGGAGTGATAGCGTTCCTCGCCCGTCTCCTTGAAGTAACGGTAGCGGGGGTGGGTTTTGGGTTCCAGAATCGCCACTACCTGCCCCTGTTCGGCGGCCAGGCCGGTAAGCCCTTCGCCGATTTTCAGGCTGACCTTGCCCACCGCCTCGGGGGAGAGGCCGATGCTGGCGCAGAGGCGCAGGGTTTCCCGGTCCTCTTCGAGCAGGTAGATGGAGCAGACCTCCGTCCCCATGCGGCGGGCCACCAGGGTCACGATATTCCGCAAGGTTTCATCGAGATCGTGGGACTGGAGGATCAGGGTGCTGATATCTTCCAGAATGGTGACGCCCAGTCGGTCGCTGCCTGTGCCCATGGCTCTAAACCCTTAGCGGTAAAAAATGTGAGGTGAGATGGTCGGTGAGAAAAATAATAACGAAATTTTCATGGAACGGGGAATAAAAAAAGCGCCGATCGGGGGAGAGAGGTCCCGGTCGGCGCAAAGGGGTGGGCAGTTTTCCTTATGTGAAGGATCTGTATCCCCGTCAATGACTTTATAAGAAAGCAATGGGTATGCCATCTTTCTTATTCGTGGCGAGATGTTTCTGTTTTTGACGATTTAATCCGTTTTTTCGGGGGTTTTAAATGTCAAAAAACATCAATATTTGAAGGATCTTAGAATTTCTCTGGGGAAAAACAGCCGATTCTTGGAAAAAGTGCGCCAGGTGTGGCCCAGATTGACGTTCTGTGTGTCAATTTCGACTCAAGAGGCGGGGCGTGTCGGTTTTTTGCCGCGAAATTCCGCGCCCTGCAGGTCATAGCGCGTAAGCATCCGGTAGAAGGTGCGGCGAGGAATTCCCGCCTTGCGCGCCGCCAGCGAGACATTGCCGCCGGTCTCCTCCAGATAACGCTTGATCAGGTTCTTCTCCACCTGGTTGAGATGTTTCTCCCGCTGCGAGCGGAAACCGTTGTCGGCGGGGGCACTCGTCCCTTCGGTCGCATCGGGCAGCAGCTGACTGAAGACCACCGGCAGATTTTCCAGGCGGATGATGCTGTCCTGGGTGAGGACCGCCGCCCGTTCGATGATATTCTGCAATTCGCGGATGTTTCCCGGCCAGGGGTAGCGAAGCATGGAGGCGATAGCCCGCTCGTCAATGCCGACCAGGGTCTTGTTGACCCGTTTGCTTGCCCGGCCGAGAAAGACGTGGATCAGTTCCCGCAAGGATTCCAGTCGGCTGCGCAGTGGCGGCATGGTGATGGTGAAAACGTTGAGACGGTAGAACAGATCCTCGCGAAACCAGCCTTCCTTCACCCCTTCTTCCAGGTTCTTGTTGGTGGCGGCGATCAGGCGTACGTCGACTTTGACCGGCGTCGTCCCTCCTACCGGCTTGATTTCCCCGATGTCGAGCACCCGCAGCAGTTCCGCCTGCAGTTTGGGGGTGATGTCGCCGATTTCGTCAAGGAAGATAGTGCCGCCGTTGGCCGCCTCGAACAGCCCTTTCTTGTCGTTGACGGCGCCGGTGAAGGCCCCCTTTTTGTGGCCGAAGAGCTCGCTTTCGAGCAGGCTGTCGGTCAGTGTCGTGCAATTGACGGAGACCAGCGGCTTGTCGGAACGTTGACTCTTCTGGTGGATGGCGCGGGCGGTGAGCTCCTTGCCGGTGCCGCTCTCGCCGCGAATGAGGACGGTGGTCGGGGTCGGGCCGACCTGGGTGATGAGATTAAGCACCTCCAGGGTGTTGGCATCGCGGCCGATGATCGCCGTGTCGCCGTACTCCTGCTGCAGGGCGCGCTGAGCTAGCTCGTATTTCTGGGACAGCTTGACGTGATCCTCTTCCAGTCGTTTGAGGGAGTAGGGGAGGCACATGTCGTTTTCCGCCAACCCCTGATAGACCGCCACCGCGTGCTCCCGGCAGGTGTCGTAGCCGCAGGCGCCGCAGTTCAGTTCGTCCTGCTCGACAAATTTATTCGTCGACTGGAGAATCTGGCGGATACTTTGGCCGCTCGGTGCTTCCAGGCGGTGGAACTTGTTGCTGAAGCGGCGGTCGAGACGGGGGGACGAGCCGGGCGTCTGATAATGGGCGGCGGTGGCGTAAGGCGCCTGCGGGGTCTGGTAATACTTGTGGATCAGGTTGCGTTTCGAAAAGGTGGTCAGGCGGTTGCTCTTCCCCGGGCCGCCGACGCAGCCGCCGACGCAGAAACGCATGTCGACCATGCGCGGGGTGATGCGCCCCGCCGCCAGGTCACGGATGATCTCTAGGACGTTCTCCTGTCCCTCGGTGGCGAGGAAGTCGGGGTTGAAGAAGTCATCCTGAATGCCGAAGGCCTGGAAGGGGCCGCCGGTCACGGCGAAGAGCCGCCCCCGCTCGGGGGGGACGCCGTCGAAGGGGGATTCGGGTAGGCGCGAGAGGTCGATGGAACCGGCGCGAAAGAGCTTGGCCAATTCCTGGTAGGTGAGCACCATGTCCACCGCGTCGGCCACTGGCTCGGCCTCGATCTCGAATTTTCCGGCGATGCAGGAACTGAGATAGACGACCTTGGTCTTCGCCCCTGTGCGCTCCTTGATGAAGCGACCGATGGCGACCATCGGCGAGACGACCGGCATGAGGTTTTTCAACAGGTGAGGGTAGTGGCGCTCGATGAGATCGACAATGGTCGGGCAATGGGTGGTGATACGGGGAAAGTCCGCCGGGGTGTCGATCAGCCGGCGATAGGTGTCGACCAGCAGTTCCACCCCATAGGAGCCCTCATGTACCTCCCGGAAGCCGAGGCGTTTGAGGCCGGAAACCAGTTGCCCGGGGCGGATGTCGTGGAAAAAGGCGGGAAAGGAACAGCCGAGCACCGCCACCACCGGCTGTTCGCCGGCGAGCATGCGCAGGATCTTGCCGGTGCCGTCGGTGACGATCTTCGCCTGCTGGGCGCAGACCTTCACGCACTTGCCGCAGCCGATGCAGCGTTCGTGGATGACCTCGGCCCAGTTTTCCTTGACCTTGATCGCCTTCACGGGGCAGTTGCGCACGCAGGAATAGCACTTGCGGCAGCGTTCTTCGACGGTTTGAATGGGACCCATGGGGCAAGCTCCGGCGCGAGAAAGTAGTCGGGGAGAAAGTTGGGCCAATTGTGCCGGATTTGGCACGCTTGTGTCAACGGCAAAGACCAGCGCGCCGTTGCCGCCGAATGCGCCGGGCGCCGCGTAAAAAAAGCCTGGGCTATCCGCCGGTCTTTTAATATGATACAAAAAACACGCCGGCAGGGACGGCGGCAACCATCGAACTGTGCCATTATCCGATCACGACACCGGGGAGCCTGGTCATGTACCTGGAGTATTTCGGTTTCAAAAGCGAACCCTTTTCCATCAGCCCCGATCCCCGTTTTCTCTTCATGAGCGAGCGGCACCGGGAGGCCCTGGCCCATCTGCTCTACGGGATGAAGAGCGAAGGGGGCTTCGTCCTCCTCACCGGCGATATCGGCACCGGCAAGACCACCATCTGCCGCTGCCTGCTCGAACAGTTGCCGGAAGACTCGGAAGTCGCCCTGCTCCTCAATCCCAAGCTGACCGCCGCCGAACTGCTGGCCAACATCTGCGATGAACTGCGCATTCCCTATCCCTCGGGGACGACGAGCATCAAGCTGCTGGTCGATGCCATCAACGGCTTTCTCCTCGATGTCCATGCCCAGGGGCGGCGCACCGTGGTCATCATCGACGAGGCCCAGAATCTCGACGCCGAGGTGCTGGAGCAGATCCGGCTGTTGACCAATCTCGAAACCAACACCTACAAGCTCTTGCAGATCATCATGCTCGGCCAGCCCGAACTGAAGGAGATGCTCGAACGCCCCGAATTACGCCAGCTGTCGCAGCGCATCACCGCCCGCTATCACTTGGCCCCCCTGTCCCAACCCGAGGTCGGGGATTACATCCGTCACCGCATGGCGGTCGCCGGGGTCGACCGGCCGATTTTTCCGCCGGCCAGCCTGCGCCGCATCTATCGCCTGACCGGCGGTGTGCCGCGCCTGATCAACGTGCTCTGCGGACGCGCCCTGCTCGGGGCTTACGTCAAGGGGGAAAACCGGGTGCGCCCGGCGCTGCTGGCCCAGGCGGCCGCGGAGGTGCTGGGCGGGGATGCCGGCGGCGGCCGTTCCCGTTCCACCCTGCCGCTCAAGCTGCTGTTCGCCCTGGCCCTGGTCGGCGGCGGCGTGGTGCTGGGGGCGGGGCTTTTTCGCCAAGCCCCTCCCGTTCTTCCGGAAGTCGCGCCGGTGGTGGAAACGGAAACACCACCGGCGCCCGCGTCGGTCGAGGCGCCCGTTCCGGTCGCCGAAACCCCGCGCGAAAACTGGCTGGAGGTCCTGGCGCCGGAAAACGGCAAGGCCGCCGCCCTGCACGCCCTGTTCGCGGCCTGGAATCTGGAATATCCGGCCGATGAAACGGCCGATCCGGCGGCACTGGCCCGGGAAAGCGGACTGTCTTTTCTGTCGTTGCGGGGGAGCATTAACGATCTGCGGGCCTTGGACCGTCCGGTGCTGCTCAAATTGACGGGGCCGCGCGGGGAATCCTTCCATGCGACACTGACCGCCCTTGATGAACAGACCGCTACGTTAAGTTCCAGTGCCGAGGACTACCCGGTGCCGGTGGATGAATTGGTGCGCCACTGGTTCGGCGAGTACGAACTGCTCTGGCAACCCCCCCCCGGTTATCGGCGGGCGTTGATTCCCGGCGACCGGGGGGTGACGGTGGAATGGCTGGCGCGGCGTTTCGACCTTCTCCATCAGCGGCCGGATCGCCCGGTCGCGGGACGGGTCTACGACGAAGCGCTCTACCGCGAGGTCCGGGAGTTCCAGGCCAATGAGGGTTTGGACGCCGACGGTCTGGTCGGGCCGCTGACCCTGATCCGCCTCAACAACCGCACCGGCGGCGCCCAGCCCCGGCTCAACGCAACACCGAAGGGATAATCCGGCATGTCCTTTATTCTCGATGCCTTGAAAAAATCGGAAAAGAAGCGGGAAACGGCCGAGGTGCCCAACCTGCATACGGTCCACGGCGAGGGCCCGCCGTCCCCCAAAAAACGCCGACCTCTCTGGCCCTATCTGCTCATCGCGGTGCTGCTGCTCAATGCCGGGGTGCTGCTCTGGTATGTCTTCTTCCGGGAAGAACCCCAGATTGCTTTAGTTGCGAACGATCCGGTAAAGACGGAAGTTGCCGCGACTGCGCCGGTTGCCCCCGCGATTCCCGCGCCTCTGGCCGTGGCCGCGCCGGAACCGGTTCCCCTATCGCCGGAACCGGTTGTCACTCCGCCGCAACCGGCTCCCGCACCGGCTCCCGCGACCGTTGTCCGCGAAGTCGCGCCGCCGCCCGCCCCCGTCCCGCCTCCGCGCCCCGAACCCGCGCCCGCGCCGGCGCGGGAAACCGAGGTCGCCCAGGTCGTTGTCCCCCCGCCGCCACCCGTGGAGAGCCGCCCGGAGGCTCCGGCGGTCGCGCCGGTCGCGGAACCGGTGGCGCCGCCCACACCCATCGCGGTCGGCCCGCCACCGGTGCTGGAACTGGAGGATTTGCCCGGGGACGTGCGTGGGCGCGTGCCGGAGATGACCATTTCCGTTTACGCCTACTCCGTCACCCCCGCCTCCCGCCTGGTGCGGATCAACAACCGCATCCTCCGCGAAGGGGGCTATCTCGACGTCGGCCTGCGACTCGAAGAGATCGCGCCGCGCGAGCTGATCTTCACCTTCGAAGGCTTCCGCTTCCGGGTGCCGAAGGAGATGTGAGGGCGGATCGCCTGCCTGAAACCAAGAAAGCCCTGTCCACCGGACAGGGCTTTCTTGGTTTCTACAGCAAAAAATCTTATTGGTCGGAGAGGGTTTTCAGGAACTGGATGATGGCCATGCCTTCCTGCGGGGTCAGGCCGAGATTGCCCATATCCGTGACGTTGATGTTCTCCGCCACCTCCGGCGGGTCAAAGCAGGTGGCGCCGCCCATGGCGTCCGTCGGCGGATCGGGGGTGTCGCAGATCGGCAGCACGTCGCGCAGGTTGTAGAAGTGGACGATCTCCGCCAGGCTTTTGAAATGGCCGTTATGGCCATAGGCCTTGACGAAATCGGCGGTCGGACGTTTATCCACGTTGCGCAGAGTCGGGGTGCGGTGCTTGCCGAGATTGGCCGCCGCTTCCGCTGTGTAGTCGCGCGCAAAGCCGGTGTCTCCCAGCCTGGCGGTGGTGGCCAGGAATCCGCCCAATCCCGGATCGATCCAATCGGCGCCGTCGGGATTCCATTTCGGGGGCAGGGTGTAGAAGGGGTTGTCCGGATTCTTGGGAATGCCCAGGTTGTGATAGCGGAAATCGGTGAAGAGCGGCGCCGGGGCGCCGTGCATCGGTTGCAGCAGGTGACAGACGGAGCATTTGCCCTTGGTGTTGAAAAGCATCAGGCCCATCAGTTCCATGTCGTTGAGCCCACGCTCCTTGAACCGCGTCCAGTTCATCATGTTGATTGCCTGCACCGGCGGCATCTTGCCCTGGGAATTGCGCCAGAAATCGTCAAAGCGGGAGCTGAAGGGGCTCGCCTCGCTCGACCGTTCATAGGCGGCGATGGAGCGGGCAATGCGCTCGTAGGTTCCGTCCACGTCCTTCACGCAGTCGAGGGAGCCCGGACCCCAGACCTCCTCGAAGAGGACCGCGTAATCGGTGCGCTGCACGTTGAGGCAGACGAATTTAGCGTTGGGATTGTTCATCTCCAGCGGATTGAGGAAGGGGCCCATGGCCTGCTCGGTCAGGGGGTCGCCGTAGGTCCAGCCTGTTGCCCGGCCGTCCCAGAAGTGGCCGCCGGCGAAAGAGCCGTCCGCCGTCATACCGCCGCCGTTCATCCCCCCGCCATTGCCCATCCCCGGGCCGTTCCCCATGCCGCCACCGTTGCCCATCCCCGGTCCCGGGCCGTTGCCCATGCCCATGCCCATGCCGGTCTTGTGCAGTAGCGGGTTGTAGCCGCCGTAGGAGGAGGTCGGCGGTTTGCGGTTGCCGAAGCGGTTGAAGATCGCGCCGGGCATGACCGCCCCGGCGGCGTTGATCTCCGAGTCCGGCCCGGTCCAGCCCGTTTCGGGGGCATGACAGTCGGCGCAGGACTGTCCCGGCGGATTGGAAAGGGTGTCGTCGAAAAAGAGTTTTTTGCCCAGGTTTTCCAGGGGACTCAGTTCTTCCGCCGCGACGGGTGCGGCCGTTATCAGCAGCAATGCCGCTGACCATGCCATAAAGCTTGTGAATTTCATATCCCGGTCTCCTCTCGGTCAGGATGTCAATCGCCAAGGGGGGGCGGGGAGGGAGAACCCTCCCCGCCGTGGCCGCTTGCCGGGTTATGGAGTGACGATGGGGAAGGGAACGGCCTCGACCATGGCCGAGGCGCCCGCGACGTTGGTTGCCCAGATGCGGAAGTAATAGGCGGTGTTGCGCGCTACATTGCCGGTCGTGAAGGTGGTGACGTTGGCGCCGACGGTGCTGGTCACCAGACCGGTGGTGAAGGTCGGATCGGTGGCGCGCTGGATGGTAAAGCCGCTTTCGCTGTCGGCGTTGTCGGTCCAGGTCAGGGTGACGCGGGCATTATTCCCCTGGGTCGCGGCGGTCGCGGTCAGGTTGGAAGGCGCCGCCGGTGGGGCCGTGGGAACCCAGGAACCGAGGTTGGAGTAGGCCGAGGTCAGGGTCAGGGTGGGGAATCCGCCGCCCGGGGGAATTTCGTTGAAGGCCGGGTCGGAATAATCCCAGGTGTCGCCGACGGTGTTGACGGCGATCACCCGATAGAAATAGACCTGATTGGTATTGCCGATCGGGTCGCTGTAGGTCCGCGTCCCGGTCGAGGGGCCGACGCCGCTTTCGACGTAGGGGACCACGCCCAAGGTTGCCGAAGGCAGGGTCGCGATGGTGGTCCAGGGGCCGGTGATGGTGGTGGCCCGTTCGACGAGGAAGGCCGTTTCGTTCAGGGAGTTGTCGACCCAGCTCAAATCCACCCGCCGGTTTCTCCCGTTGCCGACTTGCGCGGCGGTCAGGTCGCTCGGCGCCGGAGGCTCGACCCCGACGACCTGGGCGTGCATCATGTCCATCTCTTCGTGGCTGAGAATGTGGCAGTGATAGACGTACTCCCAGCCGAAGTTGACGTAATGGTTGACGATGTCGACCGGTTCGCCGTCCGGGTTGAAGGCGAAGATCGGCAGGCCCAGGGCTTCCTGCTGGGTGGTGTTGGCGATGTACATGCCTTCGGGCATGGCCGGATCGAGTAGCCGGATACTGTTCGGCAGGCCGCCCCAGGTTTCGGGCAGTCGCGGGATGAGCGGCCGCATGGCGACGATGGTGTCTTCCAGCGGGCTGACGCGGATGGTGTCCTTCCAGCCGAGTTCGGTCAGGTCGGGTTTGCGGATGATGCCGTCCCAGCCGACGCGGTTGATGAGCTGCACGTCGTACAGGTGGAAGTGGATCGGGTGGGTATCGACGCCGTTGTGGGTGATCTTCCAGATCTGCGTGCCGTCGTCGGTCGTGGCGATTGGCTGAAGCTCGGTCCCCGGCGGCAGCTCGACGCCGTCGAGAATCTCGGTCGGCGGGAAGGTGTAGGGATGCAGGATCATGTTCTGCAATCCGGCCTGGGCGTTCGCCGTCTCGACCCCGAGGAAGCCGCTCATGCGCCCGTATTCCTGCTCGAAGGCCTCGCCCATCTCGTCCTGGATCATCTTCGGCTGGAGCGGGAAGGTCAGCGACGGTCCCGTCGCTCCGCCCGCCAGGGTCTTGAAGCTGAAGGTGGTGTCGAAGATCTGCACCAGCCCGGCGTTCGGGCCGTTGTTCTGGAAGCTGGTGCCGTAGGCCGAGTTGTAGGCGCCCTGGCCGACGATGATCGGGTGCTGGCCTTTCTCGAAGACGCCCATGCCGCCCAGGCTTTCGGCCTTGAAGGCATTTTCGAGACTGGTCAGGTTGAAGGGCGAACCGGTGCCGGCTTTAACCTTGATCTGCATGACGGTTCGGGTGTTCGGGCCGTAACCGGGGAGGGTCGACGTCGCGCCGCCCGTATCCCAGAGGTCGGCGTTGCCGGTGTAGTAGTCGTAACGGGGATCGCGGGCCGGGAAGGCGGCCGGGGCGTCGTTGTAGAGGATCAGGGTCTGCCCGGCGAAGGCCGAGAAGTCGACGATCACGTCCGCCCGTTCGGCCGGGGCGAGAAGCAGCGAATGCTGGTCGACGTTGCCGGCGTTGAAAACGGTCGGATCGTTTACCCAGGTGGTCGGTTGCGCCGGCACCACCACCGGGGCCGGCAGAAAGCCCCCCTCGGTGCCGATCTGGATCCAGCTCGGCCCTTCCGTTCCGGGCAGCGGGGTCGGGAAGATCGTCGTGTCGTCCAGGGCCGCCGCGACCTCGGCGGGATTCAGGGCGACCTCGGTGCAGGCCACGCCGGTGCTTTCCGGAACCGGGGTGACGGAGCCGTCGCAGAGGTTGCCGTTGGCATCCACCGCTTTGTAGAGCGACAAATTGAAGAAGCGGTCATTGGCCGCGTTGAGGACGCGGAACCGGTAGGCTTTCGGATCGACTTCAATGGTCGGATAAACGGTGCCGTTGACCACGGGGGTGTCGTGGAAGGCCTCCATGCCCATGGAGTTGAAGGGTGTGCCCGGCATCAGCGGCGGTTCGCACCACTGCTCGTCGGGGTTGCAGTTCGGGTCGTAATAGGGATTCATGATCGGCCCATATTTGACGCTGCTCGTCGGTGGCCAGAACCAGGGACCGTAGGCCCAGCGGCCGAACTGGTTGACTCCCGAGCTGTCGCCGGGGTTCTGCGCCGGTGAATAGACATGCGGCAGCCACAGGTTGCCTTCTCCCCCCCAGCGGGTCATATCCCAGGTATTGTCCTGCATCATCAGCTGTTCCATCGGCGGCACGAAGGTCTTGTCCTGCACCACCAGAGGAATGGTCGCCGTCCCGTCGGGGATGAGGCCGCCGTCGAGCAGCGCTTGTTCGGTCGCGTCGGTGATGATGTAGGGCGCGGCTTCGCCGGCGTAGACGTTGAGGCGGGTGATGCCCCAGGCATGATCGTGGTAGAACATGAGCCGGGCGCTCTGCTGGTTGGTGTAGAAGAAGGTCATCGCCCCGGGGCCCGGATCGGGCATGTCGGGCACGTTACGCACACTGACGCCCTTCGGGTAGGGGGTGCTCTGGTCGGCGGGGGTGATCCACTGGTGCGGGGTGCCGTCGCTGATCCACGGGCTGATGCCGCCGTGCAGGTGGAGCGTCCCCCGGTTTTCCGCGTAGCAGAGGCCGTCGGCGACCATCTGTGGCTTCATCTCCGAACTGGCATCGCACATGGGGTTCTGCGGGTCCATCATCATGTCCGGATTCATGTGGCCGTCGGCGGTCATGCCCGAGCCCATGACCGTTGTGTCGGTGGGGATGAAGAGATTGCCGCCCGCGCCGGCGGGAAGCAGGTTGCGGAAGAGGATGCGCACCGGCCGGTCCTTCTGGGCGACGATCGCCGGGCCGAGGTAATGGGGCGGGGCCGGGCCGCCCGGCAGATTGGCCTGGCGGTAGCCGCGCAGCTTGGTCGGCGGCAGGTCGGTATGCATCTTCTCGGTGTATTCCACCAGCTCGATCACATAATAGTCGGCGTCGGAATAGGTGGTGGTGTCGGGCACGGCCACGGGGATGTACTGGCCGAGATTGTTGGCATTTTCGGCTCCCAGGCCGGCCAGGGTGTTGACAAATTTGCGGATGCCGCCGGTAACGGCGCCGGTCCCCATGTCGACCATCGGCAAGGGGCTGTTGGCGTAGTTGGGGTGACTGAAGTAGTAGGGCGCCGTGCCGGTCATGGCCGCGGCCGGGAGGACGCCGAGCAGCAGGATCGCCAGGACGGCCGGCAGCGAGGCAAGGAAACGGGTTCCGATCTTGGTCATTGGTTACCCCCTTTCTTGCCCGGTTTCGCCGGAG
>CALJLX010000565.1 GCA_937982495.1 uncultured Desulfuromonas sp. | reverse complement strand
GGACGTGGACTTCCAGTCCGATGACGACTTCGTATTTGGATTTCATGGTGAATCCTTATTTCGTTATTTGGGGCGCACCGCGTGCGCCCTTGGCACGGGCAACCCGCCTGGAACATGGGCGCACATCGGGCGCCCCTACACCCTCAGATCTTCGGCGCCTGCTTGTGCCAGTCCGTCGCCTGCTCGTAGGCATAAGCCGCCTGCAGGATCGTTTCCTCGCCGAAGGGGCGGCCGATCAGTTGCAGGCCGATGGGCAGTCCCGCCGCGGAAAGGCCGCAGGGGAGGCTGAGGGCGCAGGTGCCGGCCAGGTTGACCGGAATGGTGAAGATATCGGACAGATACATCTGTAAGGGATCGGCGGTCTTTTCGCCGATCTTGAAGGCGGGCGTCGGCGCCACCGGGGTGAGGAGCACGTCGACCCGGTTGAAGGCGTCGAGGAAGTCCTGCCGGATCAGGGTGCGCACCTTCTGCGCCTTGAGGTAATAGGCATCGTAATAGCCCGAGGAGAGGGCGTAGGTGCCGAGCATGATGCGCCGCTTGACTTCGGCGCCGAAACCGGCGGCGCGGCTCTTCATGTACATGTCGATGAGCCCCTGACCTTTGTCGACGCGCAGGCCGTAGCGCACGCCGTCGTAGCGGGAGAGGTTGCTCGACGCCTCGGCGGTGGCGACCAGGTAGTAGCAGGCCACGGCGTAGGCGGTGTGGGGGAGGGAAACCTCGACGAATTCGGCCCCCAGCTCGCGGCAGACGCGGATCGCTTCGTCCGTGGCCCGGCGCACCTCGGGGTCGAGGCCGTCGATGAAATATTCCCTGGGCAGGCCGATTTTCAGGCCCTTGATGCCCTGCCGGAGATTCCGGCGGTAATCGGGCACCGCCCGGTTGACCGAGGTCGAGTCGGCGCGGTCGTGACCGGCGACGGCGCCGAGGAGGATGGCGCAGTCCTCCACGTCGCGGGTCAGCGGGCCGACCTGGTCCAACGAGGAGGCATAGGCGATCACGCCGTAGCGGGAGACCCGGCCGTAGGTCGGCTTGAGGCCGACCACGCCGCAGTGGGAGGCGGGCTGGCGGATCGAGCCGCCGGTGTCGGTGCCGAGGGCCGCCACCGTTTGCAGGGCCGCGACCGAGGCCGCGCTGCCGCCGGAGGAGCCGCCGGCGACGCAATCGAGATTCCAGGGGTTGCGCACCGGCCCGAAGGCGCTGGTTTCGTTGGAGCTGCCCATGGCGAACTCGTCCATGTTCAGCTTGCCGAGGATGACCGCCCCCTGTTCCTTGAGCTTGCGCACGGCGGTGCCGTCGTAGGGGGGGATGAAGTTGGCGAGGATTTTCGAGGCGCAGGTGGTGCGCACCCCCTCGGTGACGAAGATGTCCTTAAGCGCCAGGGGGATACCGGTCAGCGGGCCGAATTTGCGTTCGCCGCAGTCGCTGGCGAGCAGCTTGTCGGCTGCGGCCGCCGCCTGCCGGGCGCTGTCGCCGGTGACGGTGATGAAGGCGTTGAGTTGCGGGTTGCTGGCTTCGATGCGGGCGAGAAAGGCCTCGGTCAACTCCAGCGAGGTGATCTCGCGCCTGAGCAACCGCTGATGCAGGCCGTGGATAGTGAGATCCGTCAGTTCCATGCAGCTTGACTCCAAAAATGATGGTGGGCGGCGGGGCGGCTTCCCCCTCACGCCTCACTCCTAACGAATTTATTCGATAACCTTGGGTACCCGGAAACAGCCGCTTCCGGCATCCGGCGCGTTGCTCAGCGCCTTTTCGGCGCCGAGGGCCGGCGCGACCAAGTCGGCACGGAAGGCGTTCTCCATGGGAACGGCGTGGGCCGTGGGGAGGATGCCGTCGGTATTCAGTTCGTTGAGCTGGTCGACGTAGCCGAGAATGGCGTCTAGTTGGCCGGTTAGGGCCTCCAGTTCGGTCTCTTTCAGGGCCAGCCGGGAGAGGCGGGCGACCTGCTCGACCTCAAGGCGGGTGATTTTCATGGGATGACCTCGATTTCTTAAGATGGCATAAACAGGGCCGGACGATACCACGGAAACGGCCGTTTTTTCAACTTTTAAGGCCCGGCGTTTCGTCACATCCGCGATCCCGGAGAGGGCGGGTTGGAGGGGGCTCGCTTGCAAACGCTGCCGTTGGAGGGTATTATTCCTTCGTCCGTCATAACGGCGGCAGATTAATCCGAACCCGAAGACAGGAGATAACGATGAAAAAACTGATAGTTTTGCTTTTAGCTTCGACCCTGGTAGCGGCGGGTTGCGCCGCGCCCCAGACCAAGACCGGCAAGGGCGCCCTGATCGGTACCGGTGTTGGCGCCGCGGCGGGGGCCGGGCTTGGCCAGGCGATCGGCGGCAATACCGAGGCAACTCTGATCGGCGCCGGTATCGGCGCTCTGGTCGGCGGTGTCGCCGGTGGTTCCATCGGCCGCTACATGGACAATCAGGAAGCGGCCATGCGTCAGCAGCTGGCCTACACCGAAAGCGCCAGCATCCAGCGTCAGGCCGAAACCATCGCCGTCACCTTCAAGTCGGACGTGCTTTTCGACGTCGGCTCCTCGGCGATCAAGCCGGGCGGCATGACCGAACTCAACCGCGTGGCGCAGGTGCTGACCCAGTATCCGCAGACCACCATCCTCATCGCCGGCCACACCGACAGCAGCGGCGCCGAGGACATGAACCAGCGCCTTTCCGAGCAGCGCGCGCAGTCGGTCAAGAATACCCTGGTTTCTCAGGGGGTCGACGGTATGCGCATGAACACCATCGGTTTCGGCGAAAGCAAGCCGATTGCCGACAACAACACCGAAGCCGGCAAGCAGCTGAATCGCCGGGTTGAAATCACCATCACCCCGACCCAGGGGGCCGGTGCCCAGGGCTAAATCCCCGGGAGTCCTTCATGAAAAGAAAAAGCCCGCTTCCGGTGACCGGAGGCGGGCTTTTTGTCTTTAGCGCTTCGGGACGAAACAGGTCTATTCGTCCTTCTTCTCTTCGATTTCCTTTTTCTTCTCGTCGGTTTCGTCATCCTTGATCCCCTGCTTGAAGTTGCGCAGGCCTTTACCCAGCGCGCCGCCGACCTGGGGCAGCTTGCCGGCGCCGAAAATAATCAGGACGAGGATGAGGATGATGATCAGTTCTTGCGTGCCTAATCCGAACATGGCCTGGTCTCCTTTGTTACGTGGATGGGAAAAGATACACCGGGATGTCGTCGTTGTCGAAGGAAAATCAGGGGGTAGCGCGCCCCGGCGGCAGACGCAGCAGGAGAACTTCCACCTCTTCCCCGGGGGCGAGATCGGGCGCGCCGATGGTGACCGGCAGCAGGGCGCGGCTTCCCTGCAGGCTCCGCGTCTGTCCCGATTCCTGGCGCGACGAGGGGGTGAAGGCGTAACGCCCCGCCGCTTCCGTCAGGCTTCCCCAGAGGAAGGCCTGGCGTTTGCCGCCCCCCTTGACCGGGGCGGTCAGGACGGCGCGCAGGCGCGGCGGCAGCGGGTCGCCGTGGCCGCCGAGACGGCGCAGGGCGACCCGGGCGAAGAGTTCGAAGGTCGCCGCCGAGGCCGCCGGATTGCCCGGCAGTCCCAGCACCGGCACCCCCCGGGCGGTGCCGAAGAGGACCGGTTTGCCCGGCTTGATGGCGACCTTCCAGAAGCCGAGCCGGAAATCATGACGGTGCAATGTTTCCTGCACCAGGTCGCGATCCCCCACCGAAACGCCGCCGGTGGTGATGAGCAGATCGGCCTCGGCCAGCCCCCGGGCGATCCTTTCATCCAGCTCCCCGGCCCGGTCCCGGGCAATCCCCAGGGGGATGACGGCGCAGCCTTCCTCGCGCAGGCGGGCGGCGAGCAGGTGAAAGTTGGAGTTGACGATTTGCCCCGGCCCTGGCGTCTCGCCCAGTTCCACCAGTTCGTCGCCGGTGGAAAGAAGCGCCACCCGGGGAGCCGGATGCACCGAGATCCGCGTGACGCCGGCGGCGGCAAGCAGGCCGATTTCCCCCGAATGGATCGCCGTGCCGGGACTCAACAGCGTCTCCCCGGCGCGGAACTCCTCTCCCTGGCGGCGCACATGCGCTTCCGATTTCGGCGCCGTGCGCAGTTGAATTTCATTCTCCGCGCTTTCCACCTCTTCGATGGGCACCACCGTGTCGGCTCCCGGCGGCAAGGGGGCGCCGGTCATGATCCGCACCGCTTCCCCGGCTTGAAGGGGCGCGCCGGACACCGCGCCGGCCGGCAGAAAGCCGCTGACGCGCAAGCGATCTCCCGCCTTTTGTCCGGCATAGGCGAAGGCGTAGCCGTCCATCGCCGAGTTGTTCGCCGGAGGCAGATCCCAGCGGGCGTTTACGGGCACGGCCAGCACTCGGCCCAGGGCTTCGGCCGGTTCGATCTCCACGGGGAGCAGGGGGCGGATCGTGTCGAGGAGGATGCGCAGGGCTTGGTCGTAGTCGAGCATCGCTTGAGAATCTTTCGTGCTGAGTGCTGAGTCAGGCGTTCCGGACGGCCTTGGCCAGATCCGTCGGGGTGTTGATGTTGGTCAGGGCCGTGCGCCAGTTGCCGGGGAGTTCCCCGGGGCCGACGACCCGCATCCGCAGCTCGGGGTAGATGTCGAGAATGCGGAAGTTGCCGGCCTGCAGTTGGCGGCCGATGATCGGCAGGCAGCCTTGCCCGTAGCAGGCGATCAGCGGCTCCAGCCCTTCCGGGGTGCCGGGGAGGATGACGTCGTAGCCGAAACGTCGTTCCAGCAGGGCGCGAATCAATGCCTCGTCGACAAAGGGCATGTCGCAGGCGGCGACGAAGATGTAGGGCGTTTCGGCATGGGTCAGCCCGGTGTGCAACCCGCCCAGGGCGCTGCCGGGATAGGCGTCGGCGTAGGCCGGAAGGTTCGGGCGGGCCAGGTCCGGGCGGTCCCCGGCGATCAGCGTTCGGGGAAAGAGGCGGCCAAAGAGATCGACGATCCCCTCGATCAATGATTTCCCGCCGATCTCCAGGGTCGCCTTGTCCCGGCCCATGCGCCGGCTGCGCCCGCCGGCGAGAATAACGCCGGTGACATCGGGGAAGGGAACGGATTCCGTCACTTGTTGCTGCTCGCCGGTCGTCATGATGGGGCCAAGTATAGGGGAGAGCGCGAGAGGCCGCAACTTTTTGCTAAAGTATCATAGCTTCGGCGAAAAAAAGGGCCGGCTTGCGCCGGCCCACGGAGGAGGGGAACAGGGTCCCCGGAAAAACGTGAGTGAAATCAGTGCCTATGGCCGCCTTCCAGATCGAAGACGCGCTCCGCCAGGGAATAGAGGAAGAGGCAGAAGCAGATGGCGCCGACGACGATGCCGATTTCGGTGAGGGAGGGGAAGTAATGGAGCAGTCCGTGCCCCGCCCCTTCCACCGCCTCGGGGCGCATGGAGACCATCTGTCCGGCGATGACCAGATCGTAGCGCATGAAGAAGATGCCGATGGTCGAAAGCAGCCCCGCTATCATCACCCCGAAGACGGTGCGGGTGCGGCGATTGGCGACGATGATCAACGGAATCAGAATGCCCAGGCCCAGCTCGAAGAACCAGAAGTTGAAGGCGAGGGGGCCGGCGATCCAGGCCATGGTTGTTTCGTACTTCTCCGGCGGTTGGCCGTAGAGGCCGGGAATGATCTTCCAGATCACGAAGAAGAGGAGGATGCCGAGGAACAGGGCCTGGAGCTTGCCCATGGTGTACATGAATTCCTGATAGACCGGCGGCATTTCGATGCCCCGGGCCTTGTGGTTGAAGTAAACGATGAGCACGGTCAGGGCCGCGCCCGAGGCCAGGGCCGAGACGATGAAGTAGATCGGCATGTACGAGCCGTACCAGAAGTGCCGGGCTTCGAGCAGGCCGAAGACCGCGCCCAGGTTGGAGTGGGCGGTGATCGCCGCGAAGAAGCCGGCCAGACCGGAGTAGAAGGCGAGGCGGGTCCAGCCGCGCATCAGCGAGGTGAACTCGACGATCAGGCA
>CALJLX010000564.1 GCA_937982495.1 uncultured Desulfuromonas sp. | reverse complement strand
CCCCCTACAAAGGGCCTATCGCCGGGCGCAAGAACGGGGTGCTGATTTCCATGGAAAACGGCGAAACCGTCGCCTACTCCCTTTTCAATCTGCAGGATCGGGGGATTCTCTTCGTCGGTCCCGGGACGGACGTCTACGAAGGGATGATCGTCGGCCAGCACGCCAAAGAGAACGACCTGGTGGTCAACGCCTGTCGCGGCAAGAAGCTGACCAATGTTCGCGCCTCCGGCTCGGACGACGCCATCCGCCTGACTCCGGCCAACGTCCTTACCCTTGAACAGGCCCTGGAATACATCGACGAAGACGAACTGGTGGAAGTCACGCCCAAATCGATCCGCCTGCGCAAGCGCTTCCTCGACGCCAACGATCGCAAGCGTCAGGAAAAAAGCCGAAAATAAGACACCAGCCCCGCCACACCGGCGGGGCTTTTTCGTTGCCGACGATTCCCTGCCGCAAGCACTTGAAAAGCCCGGTAATTGTCTCTATATTGACCCGGTCGAACGCCAAAACGGCGCTCCCTGCCCAGGAGGAACCGTGGAACAGACCCTGACCCCGAAGGAACAAGCGATTCTGCTCGACATCGCCCGCCAGGCGGTGATCGACTGCGTGCGTGGCGGCAGCGATTATGTGGAGCCCCGCGAAGAGCAGGCTCTCAACGTCCGCCGAGGCTGCTTCGTGACCATCAAGCAACGCGGCCAATTGCGCGGCTGCATCGGCAATTTCCAGTCGGAGCTCCCCCTCTTCAAGGAGGTCGCCGCCATGGCCTGCGCCTCGGCCATTCGCGATCCCCGCTTTTATCCCATGAAAGAACAGGATCTGGACGATTTCACCATCGAAATCTCGGTGCTCTCGTCCTTGAAAAAAATCGATGAGATTGAGCAGATCGTCATCGGCCGACACGGCATCTACCTGGAAAAGGGCTACTACCGGGGAGTGCTCCTGCCCCAGGTGGCGACCGAGCGCCGTTGGGACCGTCACACCTTCCTCAAACAGACCTGCCTCAAGGCGGGACTGGCCGCCGATGCCTGGAAAGCCGAGGACTGCGAGATTTACATCTTTGGCGCCCAGATCATCTGCGAAGCCGAAACCCACGTTTAACGAAAAGATTCTCCAATGAAAAAAGGCGGGACCGACCGGTCTCGCCTTTTTTCATTGGGGGTGAGTGGCCCTCAGGCCGCGCCGCCGAAAGAATAGTACTTCATGATCATGTCGATGCGCGCCGCATCCTCTTCGGCGATGTCGACGATGCGCAGGCCGGCATCGAAAAAATCGGTGTTGACCGAGGGCCGGCACCAGCGACATTCCGCCGTGCATTCCACCTGGGTAGCCCCACCCAGTTTTTTGGGGAGCAGGATCCGCAACTTGTAGAGGCGATTGATCGCCAGGGGATGTTCATGGATCAGCATCAAGCCTTCGGCGGTGAGATCGACCAGCCGACCGGTCGGTTGATCGATTTCGGCATCCACCACTTCCAGATAAAAGACCGTCTGTTTTCTTTGGCTTTTTCGCTGCTGCATTCCCGAACCCATGGCTCGCCTCCCGTCAGCTGAAATGTCGTCGTCCCCGCCTTATGACGGGTACATGAACCATCCTACACGAAACCGCCGGTTATCTCCATCCCCCAAAAGCGGACAAGCGGCTGAAAAAATTCGCGGACTGCCCGCGAACCCGCTCGTTGCCATTGTTGGGCGGCGCCATTGGTGATAGATTAAGACCATGATCGCGAGCTGCTTGAAATACGGACTACGCCCACTCCTCGGCCTGGCCCTGTCGCTTCTCCTTCCGACCCTCGGCAGCGGAATGGAAATCGATCTGCCCTCGGAGAGCCTGGGACTGGGGTCTTTTCGCGAGTCGGTTCGCGATCTTTCAAGCTACAGCCTGCTCCCCCCCACACTGACGGCTTCAGCCCCCAGCCTTAGCTCTCCGGGGCATGATGAAAGTCGCCTCGCCCTGAGTAAAGTCGGCGGCATCGCCGCCCTGCGCCTGAGCACCGAGAGTCCCGTCTCCCCCTATGTCGGTGCCGGCTTGAGTAAAACCGACGGGGACCAGGAATCGGTCCTCGAAACCTTTGCCCGCCGCGATGAAGGGGTACGCTATCAGCTCGGCGCGGGGATCGGCGTCGAAGTGGGGAAATCGACCCGCCTCGGCCTCGATTACCGCTACACCCCCGCCGCCGACAGTTCCCTGCTGGAAACCACCTCCCCGGAAGAGGTCGATGGCGATCGCCACCGAATCTCTTTCGGCCTGGAATTCCTCTTCTGAATAAGCCCTCGCCGCCAAGCTACCTTTCATGTTCCGCTAAAATGTCCTCCATGTGCCGCAGCGGCAGGGAAAAATGTCCTTCGCCGGGAATCAGGCGCGACCGGCAATGGGGCAGACTCGCCGCAAGATGATCGAACAGCACGCGGGGGACGGTGCGATCCTCCGCCCCGTGCCAGAGCCGCACGGGCAGATCGAGTTCGGACAGCGGGAAACCCCAGGCCCCGTGATAGATGGCCATATCGGCGATGACACCGCGCCCCTTTTGCGCCAGGGCTTCGCGCAGAGATTGGACCATCGCCGAGAAAACCCCGACATCCCGAAAGAGCGCGCGATCCTGTGGCGACGCGGCAAGAAGCAAAGCGCGCAGAACTCCTTCCGGATAGCGACAGGCCAGGCGCAGAAGCCTATCCCCCAACCATCGGGAAAAACCGGGGAAACGGTGTGACAGCAGCAGAGCGCCGCGCATCGGCCAAGGCAACCGGCGAGACAATTCCGGCTCGCCCAAGGGTCCCAGGGGGCAAACCAGGCTCAATAGCTCCACCCGTTCGGGAAGAGCGGCGGCGCAGGCCAAGGCAAAGGGGGCGCCGCCGGAAACGCCGAGAATGCCGAAGCGTTTCAGTCCCAGAGCGTCGGCCAAAGCCGCCACATCCGCCGGCCAGTCGCCCAGGCGCCGGCCGGGGAGATCGTCGGAGCGCCCGTAACCCGGACGATCCACGGCAATCAAACGAATCCCCAGGCGAGCCGCCGCGCCGTCGGCCAGGACCCCTTCCAGCCGGGAGCCGGGAAAACCGTGAAAATAGAAGAGCGCTCGGCCCTCCGCCGCGCCGTATTCGGCATAGCCGAGCCTGCGGTCATCCACCAGGACATGCTCCAGAGTGTTTCGCTCGTCCGTCATGCCCGTTTCCTTTCCTCCTCAAGAAGCATCCAGCAAGCCCGCCAACTTCTCCAGCTTGCGCGCCACCGCCGCCCTGACCCGTGCCTCGCCGAACATCCAGGTCAACTGGCCGATCATCAGGGTGACATCGGCCAGTTCCGAGACAAGCTGCTCCTCGTCGACCTTGTCCCGTTTGAAATGTTTGAGCGCCGCGATCAGCTCGGCGCACTCCTCGATCGTCTGATCGTACTGGGCTTCGACCCCCCATTTTTCAAGGGCCGCGCGATAGACCCGCTCCATATTCTCCACCCAAATCCCTCCCTCTCCGCCTTGTGAATCGCCGCCCCCTGTGCTAACCTGCCTCACAATCTCTCACATTAATCCACGAGATTCCATGACCTTTCGCATCCATCTCCGGCTCTTACCGCTCCTGATCCTGCCCCTGCTGGTCAGCTGCCTCGCGACCGAACCCAGACGCCCGCTTTCAACGGCAATCTTCCCCCCGACTGCCGAACCGGTCAAAAACGCGTCCAAGGGGAAACCCTTGAAAACGCCGGCGGCAGCCCAGTCGGCGGAAGAGAAGTACGAGGGAATTACATCCAAGCCGGAACTGGTCTGCGCCACGCCCCCAACACCTTTGAAGATCCTGGGCTACTCCATCCAGGTCGGGGCCTTTTCCAACCCCGACAACGCCGTCCGCTTCGCCGCCCTGCTCGAAAGCCGGGGGATCGACGCCTATTCCTTTCTGCACGAATCGGGGCTGTACAAAGTCCGCTTCGGCGATCACGACACCTACGCCGCCGCCCGCGCCGAAGCGGAAAGCCTGCAAAAGCAGAAGATGATCGATGAATTCTTCGTCGTTCGCCCCGAGGACAACGCGGTGGAGCGTATCCGCCGCAGCGGCAAGGGGGATCTGCGCGAAGAACTCGTCGGTACCGCCCGGCGTTTTCTCGGCATCCCTTATCTCTGGGGCGGCACCGACGTCCAGGACGGCTTCGATTGCAGCGGGCTGACCATGGTCACCTACCGCCTCAACGGCCTCAAGCTCCCCCGTACCTCCCGCGATCAGTTCTGCGCCGGAAAACCGGTGGAAAAGAACGACCTGCGCAAAGGGGATCTGGTCTTCTTCGCCACCACCGGCGGCACCACCATCTCTCACGTCGGACTCTATGTCGGCGACGGCAAATTTATCCACGCCCCCCGGCGCGGCAAGGATGTCTGTATCACCAGCCTGAGCAGCCGCTATTACCAGAAGCGTTACATGGGAGCGCGGTCGTATCTGTAAGCTGAATCCGCGAGGAGTGAGGGGTCGAGAGTGAGGAGAAAAAATCAAAAAACCTGTCTTGCTGGAGGTTTAACGCTTACCCCCTCACGCCTCGTCCCACACGATCCGGTCTTATTAATTGAGCCGGAGATCCCCTACCTTTTCGGGCTGTAATGGCGTTTGAGCCAGCGGCTGAGGCCGTCGAGACCGGGGAAGAGGACGCGTTCGGTGATGTTGCCCTGGTCGAGTTTGTCGCGGATTTCCCATTTGAGTTCGGCGGGGATGATGATCTTGCGCCAGATTTCGGGATGTGCCGCCAACCACGTGTCGATGGGGTGCTTGGGATCGGACATGATGGAGAAGAAGGCGAACTGGTTGACGATGCGATCTTCCATGGACGGGGGTTCGAAAAACATGACGAAATCCTCCATCGCCAGATTGCCGAGATCCCCCAGGGACCAGATCGATTCGGCGAGCATCTCGACAGTGAAAACGTTGGCCCCTTCCCGCTCCAGGGAACCGCGCAGACTGGCCGGCAGCATCTGGTGGGCCTGAACGTAATTGACCGACCAGATGACGCCGTCGACATCGAACTTCTCGATATTGGCGGTGGCGAAGTGCATGGCGACAAAGGGGGAATAGGTCCAGTCGAGGAGGCGGGTCGGTAGGCCGAAATGCTGGGCCATGGAGAGCCAGTGCCAGACCGAATCGCCGCCGGCCACGGAACGGTGGGCGTATTTTTTGAAGTTGCGCAGGATGTGGCGTTCGATATCGACGAAATTGCCGCCGAGACGGATCAGGCTGGTAAAGAGCGGATAGTGGGCATCGGAGAGACCGCGAAAGGCGTTGCGCGAACGGAAGCGCCCGAGATGCGGGCTCCAGGAATCGCTGAACAATTCCTCCTGCAACTCGTTCCAACTGGAAATACGTACCTCGTTGCTTTCCATCCTCTCCCCCTTGTTCTGCTTACGGCAAGCGATAATGAAAAAGACAGGCCCCCTGGTCGGGATCGATCTCGGGAAAATCCTCCCCCGGCGTCCGCGCGGCGAGCAGTTCCGCCGTCGGCAGCAGCGTCGCGATCAGGTTTTCGATCAGGCCCGACGGCAGGCCGGGGCCGTTGCGGCAGGCGAGAAATTCCCCGCCCGGCGCCAGCAACTCGGGCAGGCGGCGCAACAGTTTCGGCCAGTGGCGTTCGGCGGTGAAACTTTCCCCCTGGGTCGCCGGCGGGTCGCAGATGACCAGATCGAAGGGCCCCAATCGGGTCAGTTTGCCGAAACTTTTAAAGAGTTCGTGGGGCAGATAGCCGACCCGGCGGGGATCGAGGCCGTTGAGCCGGTGATTGAGGCGACCGAGTTCCAGGGCGCCCCGGTTCATATCGAGATTGACCACCCGGCGCGCGCCGCCGGCCACCGCCGCCACGGAAAAACCGCAGGTGTAGGCGAAGAGATTGAGCACCTCGCGCCCCGTCGCGATCTCCCGCACCAGCCGCCGCCCGCCGGCCATGTCGGGGAAAAAGCCGACATTTTGCCCCTGCCCCAGGCGCAGGCGATAGCGCAAACCGTCCTCGACGGCGTCGACCTCGGCGGGAAGCTCGCCGACCAGCACGCGACTGGGGGCGTTGGATAAAAAACGTTCCTGCAAGAGCACCGTCGTCGTTCCCGGCACCTCTTCCAGCAGCCACCCGGCAAGCTCCGTCAGCCATTCCGGTGGACGCGGCTGATGGAGAATGACCAGCGCCAGTGAGCCGTAGCTGTCGATGGTCAGACCCTCAAAGCCGGCAAAGGTTCGGCCGCGTCCGTGAAAGAGGCGGCGAGCGGCGCCGGCGGCGGGCAAACGGCGGCGGATTTCGTCGCGCACAAGCTCCATCGGGCTACTTTTTCCCGCCCTTCAGATAATCCCCCAGCAGGCCGCGGCTGTGCTCGTCGTCATGGCAGTAGACGCAAAGATTCTCCCAGTTGCCGCCGTCGGCGGGATTGTTGTGATGGTTGCCGTCCTTGTGATGGACGGTCAACAGATGGAGGTTGTCGGCTTCGAACTCCCGGCCGCACTTGGCGCAGATCCAGCCGTGCAGCTTGAGGGATTTTTCCCGGTAGCCGGTACCGGCCTCCATCTCCCCCTTCATCTTGC
>CALJLX010000563.1 GCA_937982495.1 uncultured Desulfuromonas sp. | reverse complement strand
GAAAAAAAACGCCGGTCTTTTCATCCATTGAAGAAATTGGACCGGGTTTTGCTGATGAGAACCTGTAGTCCGCGGCATGAAGCCGGAATCGAGCGGGAAAGTGAAGGGGCATGGCCGACGAGGACAAAGACTCCAGAACAGAACAGGCGTCAGGCAAGCGGCGGCAGGACTTTCGCGAAAAGGGCCAGGTCGCCCAGAGTCGCGAGGTGCACACCGCCGCGCTGATGACTTTTTTCCTGCTGCTCTGGTTTTTTTACGCCCCCTACTTCTGGGGGCAGTTGGAACATCTGACGCGCGGCCTGCTCAACATGGTGGGGGAGTTCGAACTGACGCCGGTTTCGGTGCAGGGTCTCTTCCTCTTTCTCCTCTCCCGCCTCGGCCTCCTGGTCGCCCCCCTGCTGGCGCTGGTGCTGGTGATCGGTTTTTTCTCCAGCTTCATGCAGATCGGCTGGCTTTTTACCACCAAGCCGATGGAGCCGGACCTGAGCAAACTCGACCCGATCAAGGGCGCGAGCAAGTTCATCTCCAAGCGCTCCTTCATCGAGGTCCTCAAGTCGCTGGTCAAGGTCCTGGTCATCGGCTATTTCGCCTATCAGACGGTACGGAACGAATTCGAGGCGGCCATGTATCTGGTCGACATGCCGCCGGTGAGCACGGTCGCCTTTATCGGTCGCCTGGCTTTTTCCGTGCTGCTCAAGACCTGCGGCATCCTCATCGTGCTGGCGCTGCTCGACTATCTTTTCGTGCGCTGGGAGATGGAAGAGAAGATGAAGATGACCAAGCAGGAGCAGAAGGAAGAGTACAAGGAGACCGAGGGGGATCCGCTGATCAAGGGCAAGATCCGCCAGATCCAGATGCAGATGGCGCGCAAGCGGATGATGGCGGAGATTCCCAAGGCCGACGTGGTCATCACCAACCCGACCCATCTTTCCATCGCCATCGCCTACCGCCGCGAGGAGATGGATGCCCCGCAGATCGTCGCCAAGGGCGCCGACACCCTGGCCATGAAGATTCGCGACATCGCCCGGGAACACGGCGTGCCGTTGGTGGAAAACGTGCCGGTGGCGCGCGCCTTGTACAAGTTTGAAGTGGGGGATGCCGTCCCCGAAGAGCTCTATACGGCGGTGGCGGAAATCCTTGCTTACGTCTACAGTCTCAAAGGGAAGGCTAAACAATGAGTTGGCTCAGCGAGAACAAATGGGCGGCGCTGATCGTGCGCAGCGACGTGATCGTGGCGCTGGCGCTGGTCGCCATCCTGATGGTGATGATCATTCCCATCCCGCCGGTGCTGCTCGACATCTTCCTGGCGACCAACATCACCATCTCGCTGATGATCCTGATCATCTCCCTCTATACGGCGCGGGCCCTCGATTTCACCGTCTTCCCCTCGCTCCTTTTGGCGACCACCCTCTTTCGGCTTTCGCTCAACGTCGCTTCCACCCGGCTGATCCTGATCAACGGTCATGAAGGGGTGGGGGCGGCGGGGGCGGTCATCATGTCCTTCGGCCAGTTCGTGGTCGGCGGCAACTACGTGGTCGGGATCGTCATCTTCGTCATCCTGGTCGTCATCAACTTCATGGTCATCACCAAGGGCGCCGGGCGCGTCGCCGAAGTCGCCGCCCGTTTCACCCTCGACGCCATGCCGGGCAAGCAGATGGCCATCGACGCCGACCTCAACTCCGGCATGATCAACGATGAAGAAGCCCGCACCCGGCGCAAGGAAATCTCCATGGAGGCCGACTTCTACGGCGCCATGGACGGTGCCAGCAAATTCGTGCGCGGCGACGCCATCGCCGGCATCATCATCACCCTGGTCAATATCGGCGCCGGCTTCATCATCGGCGTCGCCCAGCAGGGGATGGCCATGGCCGACGCCGCCGAGACCTACACCATTCTCACCGTCGGCGACGGCCTGGTCGGGCAGATTCCGGCCCTGATCATCTCCACCGGCGCCGGTATCCTGGTGACCCGCAGCGCCGGTTCCGGCGATTTCGGCTCCGACCTGAAAAACCAGTTCACCCTCCATCCCCGCGCCCTGTGGGTCGTCTCCGGCATTCTCTTTTTCTTCGCCCTGATCCCCGGCCTGCCGACCTTCTCCTTTCTGGTCCTGTCGGCGGCCCTGGCCGGCATCGCCTGGCTGGTGCAGAAGCAGGAACTGGCCAAGGCGGCCGCGCCGCCGCCACCGCCCCCGGAACCGGAAGCGCCCAGCGAGGAGAATTACGAGGAGATGCTCACCGTCGATCTGCTCGAACTGGAGGTCGGCTACGGCCTCATCCCCTTCGTCGACGCTGCCCAGAAGGGCGAACTTTTGACGCGCATCCAGGCGATCCGCCGCCAGTTCGCTCTGGACATGGGCTTCATCGTGCCGCCGATCCACATCAAGGACAATCTGCAGCTCAAGCCCAACGAATACGCCGTCCTCCTCAAGGGGGTGCGCATCGCCGGCGGCGAGATGCTTCCCGGTCATTACCTGGCGATGAATCCCGGTACCGCCGGCGACAGCCTGCGCGGGGTGGCGACCACCGAGCCGGCCTTCGGCCTGCCCGCCACCTGGATCGGCGAAGACAAGCGCGAACGGGCGCAGATGCTGGGTTACACGGTGGTCGACTGCACCACGGTCATGGCCACGCACCTGGGAGAAATCATCAAGAAGCACGCCCATGAGCTGTTGGGCCGTCAAGAGGCACAGAACTTGCTCGATAACCTCGGTAAGAGCTATCCGAAGCTGGTGGAAGAGCTGGTGCCCAACCCCTTGAGCCTCGGACTGATCATGCGGGTACAGCAAAACCTCTTGCGCGAACAGGTGTCGATCCGCGATATGCGAACCATCCTCGAAACCCTGGCCGACTGGGTGTCCGCCACCCACGATCCCGACCTGCTCACCGAGTATGTGCGGCAGGCGATGGGGCGCTCGATCAGTACGCGCCACGCCGCCGACGGCGAAACCCTGCCGGTGCTGGTTTTCGATCACGATGTGGAATCGCGCCTGCAGAACGCCTTGCAGCAGTCGGCCCAGGGCAGCTACCTGGCCCTTGATCCGGGCACCGCCCGCTCGGTGCTGGAAGGGCTCTCCGAGCGCATCAAGGCGCTGGTCGGCGTGGCTCAGCCGGTGCTGCTCTGCGCTCCGACCCTGCGGCCGCATGTCAAAAGGTTGACCGAACGTTACCTGCCCAATCTGGTGGTTCTCTCCCACAACGAGATCGCGTCCCACCTCAAGGTGAAGTCGGTCGGAACGGTACGCCTCCATGCAAGTTAAGGTCTTTGAAGCTCCGGATATGGCGACCGCCCTGAAGCTGGTCAAGGAAAGCCTCGGTCCCGAGGCCCTGATCCTGTCGACGCGTTCGGTGCGCAAGGGCAAGGGCGGGCTCCTCGGCAAGCCGGTGCTGGAAGTCACCGCCGCCATCGAATCCCCCGAGCCGACCCTGCGTCCGGTGGTGCCGCCCTCGGCGGCGGCCAGTCTTTATGGGCGCGCTCTCGGCGCCGAGGCGCCCGGCGAACGCGCCCCGGCCGAGCCGGAGGTGAACTATGCCGATCTCTGGCGGCGGCGCAAGGTGATCGATCCCCTGGAACAGGAGCTCGATGCCCTGAAAGGGCAGGTTTCTTCCCTCAACGTCGATTCCCTGCGCAGCGAGATCAACGAACTCAAGGAACTGGTCAAAGACGCCGTCGGCGGTCGCGTCGCCCCTTCGGTTTCGACTCCGGCGTCGCGCCCCGGGCAGCCGGCCATTGTCCGCATGATGGAGGCCCTGCTTGCCCGCGGTCTGAGCGAAGGCGTGGCGGAAGTGATCGTCAAGCGCGCCCTGCGCAACTATCCGCCCAAGGATCGTTCCATCACCCTGGAAGGCTTTCTCGCCGCCGCCATGGTCGACCTGATTCGCGTCACCCATCCCCTGGCGCCGGGGCGCGGTCCCCGCACCCTGGCCCTGATCGGCCCGACCGGGGTCGGCAAGACGACCACCGTGGCCAAGCTGGCCGCCGATTTCCTGCTCAATCAGGGGCGCAAGATCGCCCTGGTAACCATCGACATCTACCGCATCGCCGCCGCCGAGCAGCTCAAGGTCTACGGCGAGATCATGCAGCTGCCGGTGGACGTGGTTCTCTCCCCCGAGCAGTTGCGCCAGGTGCTGGAACGCCATCGCGACAAGGATCTGATTCTCATCGACACCGCCGGGCGCAGCCCCCGGGACAAGGCCGGGATCGACGAGCTGGAAAAATTCATCGGCAGCGGTAGCGGCGTGGAAAACCATCTGGTGCTCTCGGCGACCACCCGCGAGCAGGAGCTCTTCGGCGCCATCCGGCGTTTCGGGCGGCTGCCCATCGACAGCCTGATCTTCACCAAGCTCGATGAATGTGAGGGTCTCGGCTCGATTCTGAATGTTCATTTCAAGCACGATTGCCCGCTTTCGTATCTGACCAACGGCCAGCGCGTCCCCGAGGATCTGCTGCCGGCCGATCCTCGCCGGTTGGCGGGGATGGTCATGGGGAAACTCAAGGAATGAAAGATATGGATATGGTCAAGGAACCTATCGATCAGGCCGGAACCCTGCGCTCGCTCAGCGGCAACTTCGCCCGTTCGGCCCTGGCGGCGGGCGAGGGGCGCAAGTTCCCGCAGGTCATCTCCGTCACCAGCGGCAAGGGCGGGGTCGGTAAGACCGCCGTGGCGGCCAACATCGCCATCGTCCTGGCCCGTTCCGGCAAGAAGGTGCTGATCATCGACGCCGACCTCGGCCTGGCCAACGTCGATGTGATCTTCGGCCTGACCCCCCAGTTCAATCTCAACCATTTCTTCGCCGGCGAAAAGACCCTCGACGAGATCGTCGTCGAAGGCCCCGAGGGGGTACGCATCCTGCCGGCCGGTTCCGGCCTCCAGTCCACCACCCATCTCAGCCCCGAGCAGCGGCTGCGCTTTCTCGATGCCATGGAGGCCTTTCACGGCGATTTCGACATCATCATCATCGACACCGAAGCGGGCATTTCCGAGAACGTCACCTATTTCAACGTCGCCGCCCAGCAGATCCTGGTCGTCACCACCCCCGACCCGACGGCCATCACCGACGCCTACGCGATCATGAAGCTGCTCTCGACCAAGTATCACGAAAAGCGCTTCAACCTCATCGTCAACTCGGTGGTCGATCCCGACGAGGCCCTCGACGTCTACAAAAAACTGACCCTGGTGGCCAACCGCTACCTCGATATTTCCATCGATTACCTGGGTTGCATCCCCTACGACAAGCGCATGCGCGAATCCGTCTCCCGGCAGAAGGTGATGGTCGAACTCTATCCCAAAAGCAAGATCAGCAGCGCCTTCGAGGATCTGGCCGAAAGTCTGACGGCGATGATCCAGAACGTACAGGCCAAGGGCACCCAACAGTTCTTCTGGCAGCGGCTCCTTTCCTTCGGGCAGGACGAATAGTCATGGATCTGGAGACCTTCATCTATCCCCAACCGCCGCTGGTACCGGTGGATCGGGAAGCGCTGATCCGCGAGCACCTGCCGATGGTCGACTTCATCGTCGAGCGCATGGTCTGCCAGGTGCCGTCCTACATGACCCGGGACGATATGGCCAGCGCCGCCATGGTCGGGCTGATGGATGCCGCCGGGCGCTTCGATCCGGGTAAGGGGGTGCTCTTCAAGACCTTCGCCGAACAGCGCATGCGCGGGGCGATTCTCGACGAAGCGCGGAAGATGGGCTGGTTTTCCCGGAGCCTGCGGGACAAGCAGGGACGGGTGGCCGACGCCTTCACGACCCTGGAACACCGCCTGGGGCGCTCGCCGGAAGAAGAAGAGGTGGCCCGCGAGCTGGGGCTCAGCCTGGCCGATTACCATCAGCTCCTGGGCGAGGTCAACCATCTCGGCCTGGTCAGCCTGCAGGAGACCCTGGACGATGCCGGACAGGGGCGCAGCCTGCAAGACACCCTGGTGGACAAGGACGCCGAAAGCGCCCTCGATCGTCTCGAAGCCAAGGAGTTGACCCGGGAGATCGCCGCCTGCCTGAAGACCCTGTCGGAAAAGGAAACCCAGGTCATCGCCCTCTATTACTACGAGGAGCTGACCCAGAAGGAGATCGCCGAAGTCCTCGGCGTCACCGAGGGGCGGGTCTCCCAGCTGCACAGCCAGGCCCTGGCCAAGCTCAAAGGGAAACTTTCCCGGCGCGGCCTCGGGCGCGAGGGGAGATAAATCATGGCCGGGCGGGATCTCTTCTTCGCCTTTGTGCTTCTGGCCTGCCTCGGGCTGGCGCTGCGTTGCTGGCTTTTGGAACGGCGTCTGGAGCAGGGGCGCAAGCAGCTGGAGGAGCAGGATCAACTGCTGCGCGAGGTGGTCGAGCGGCTGCGGCTGATGCCGGATCGCGCCCCGACGCAAGGAGTCGCGCGGCCGGAGGCCTTCGCCGCCGATCTCGCCCAGGCCGATCTCAAACAGCGGCTCAAGGGCGGGGACGGCCCCAAGCCGATTCCCGAACGCTACCGACTGGTCGCGGCTTTGGCCCGGCGCGGCCTGGTGGCCGCCGACATCGCCGAGATCCTGGAGATCGCGCCGGGGGAGGCGGAGCAGCTGATCAAACTGGCCCGGGTATCGAGCGAGAGGTAGAGGGGCGACGCAAACGTCGCCCAGGGGCTGATGAAAAACGCCCATCTGCGGCGTTGCCCTCATCCTCGTCGCTGCAACGTACCTTACAGGTACGATTCGCTCCTCGAATTTCGGGCGCCTTGCACCTGGGCATTTTTGATCAGCCCTAAGGCACAATCGATTCTTTATGACGGTCAGAGGCGACGCATGTGTCGCCTTTTTTTTGAACGGCGAAGAAATTGCTAAAGGAATGAGGCGAGAACGCCGATAACAGAGGCAAGACGAGAACTTCAGCGAGGTAGCCATGAGTACAGGTAAATATGCAGCGCTTTCGGCGGCCCGGACCGCCATGCAGAGCCTCGATACCATCACCCACA
>CALJLX010000562.1 GCA_937982495.1 uncultured Desulfuromonas sp. | reverse complement strand
TTCAGGTGGGATGGGCGGCGAGAAAAGGGAGGAGTTTATCCAGTTCGAGGGGGCGGCAGTAGTGGTAGCCCTGGCCGATGGGACAGCCGGCATTCACCAGGTACTCGTGCTGGGCCTGGGTTTCGACCCCCTCGGCGACAAAGGCGATTTCCAGCCCCCGGGCCATGGCCAGAACGGCGGCGATGATGGTGTTGCGCTCGCCGGCCTGGGTGATGTTCTGGACGAAACAGCGGTCGAGTTTCAGGGTGTGCAGGGGCAGGCTGTGCAGATAGCCGAGGGAGGAGTAGCCGGTGCCGAAGTCGTCGACGGCGATGGTGACCCCGGCGTGGGCCAGGGCGGTGAGGTTGGCCATCGACTTGTTCATGTCGCGCATGATGCTGTTCTCGGTGATTTCGATCTCCAGCACGCCGGGGTCCAGCCCGTGACAGTGGAGGGTGGCGAGGACGCATTGATCGAAGTCGTCCGTTTCGAACTGCTGGGGGGAGACGTTGACGGCGATTTTCAGGTTGCCGAAACCCTTCTCCCGCAGGATGGCGGCATCCCGGCAGGCGCGGCGCAGCACCCAGTCGCCGAGTTCGCGGATCAGCTTGGTCTCTTCGGCGATGGGGATGAATTCCGCCGGCGGCAGCAGCCCCCGTTGCGGATGGGCCCAACGTACCAGCGCTTCCAGGCCGACGATGCGACCGTGCGCCATATCTACCTGCGGCTGGTAATGGAGGCGCAGCTCGTCATGACAGATGGCCCGGGGCAGCCCCGATTCGATATCCAGAAACTGGGAACTGTCTTGGCGCAAGGCGCTCGAATAGAGACAAAAGCCGTTACGTCCCGTCTCTTTCACCCGGTACATGGCCAGGTCGGCGTGCCGCAGCAGCGTCTCCTTGCTCTCTCCCTGATCGGGGTAGAGGGCGATGCCGATACTGAAGGTGATGCGCAGCTCCTGATTCTGGTGATGGAAGGGCTGGCTGCCGACGCCGAGAATCTTCCGGGCGATGACCGAGGCGTCCTCGGCCTTGGCGATACCCGGCAGCAGCAGGACGAATTCGTCGCCGCCGACCCGCGCCAGGGTGTCCCCCTCGCGCAGGCAGCGCTTGAGTTTCATCGCCACCGCCTGCAATAGTTCGTCGCCGACGAAGTGGCCGAGGGTATCGTTGATCTTCTTGAAGCGATCGAGATCCAAAGACATCAGGGCGAGCTTGCCGCCGGAGCGTTTGGCCTGGCCCAGGGCGATTTCCAGCCGGTCGTTGAAGAGGGTGCGGTTGGGCAGGCTGGTCAAAACGTCGTGGTAGCGATGGTAGCGCAGCAGCGCTTCGGACTGCTTGCGGTCGCCGATGTCCCGGGCCACGCCGTAGGTGGCGGTGGCGCCTTGGGCGCGGCCCCCTTCGGCGGTGTAGGTGCCCCCCGGCGAGAGTTCGGTGGCGATGGCCCGCACCTCGACATAACGCAGGTCGTCGCAGTTGTGCATGCGCAGGCGCAGCTCCATGCGCTTGGTGGAACGGCCGCCGCCGGGATGGTGGATGAGATTGAAGGCGTAGCGCGCCCGATCCCGATCCTTATCGCAGACGATTTCCGTGAAGTGGCGGCCGAGCAGGTCGTCGACCCGGCAGCCGAGAAGGCTTTCGACCCGGTCGTTGACAAAGGAGAAGCACCCTTCGCCATCGAGCATGAAGAAGAGATCGGGGGCGCTGTTGACGATGAAGCGGTGCAACTCCTCGGACCCTTGCAGGCGCTTCTGGATGACGAAGTAGTCCTGTTTCCGGCGGCGCCGGGCGAGGTTCGCGGCGATGGCGGCGAGCAGGGTTTCGGGGGGGCAGGGCTTGGCGAGAAAATCCGCCGCTCCCTTGCGGAAGGCGCGGGTCGCCTGATCGAAGGTCGTCTCCCCGCTGAGAATGATGACGCTGCTGTCGATCCCCCGTTGCCGCAGGGCATCGAGGAGCTGCTGCCCGGAAATACCCGGCATGTTGAGATCGAGCAGGAGCAGGTCGAAGCTCTCCCGCTCCAGGAGAGCGAGGGCTTCGCCGCCGTCCCCGGCACAGGCGACCTGGTAGCCGGAAAGTTCGAGCAGGCCGCGCAGGCTTTCGCGCATGCGCGGTTCGTCGTCCACCACCAGCAGTTTGGGAGGGAAGAGCTCCTGCTGCTCTCCCTTGTCCGTTCTGTCGGCGGGGGCCTCGGGCGACATGGCGGGGCGGGAGCGCTCAGTCATGGGCGGGCGCCTCCCGGGGCAGGGTGCGCGGCAGGAGGATCTGAAAACGTGTGCCGGCCTCCGGACTGGATGCGCAGCTGATCTCGGCGCCGAGCTGGTCGAGCAGCTGTTTGACGATGCTCAGTCCGAGACCGGCATGCCCCGGCTTGGCGCTCGCGACCGGGGTGAAGAGACCGTTCAGAACCTGCTCGGGCAGGCCCGGGCCGTTGTCGCCGATGCGCAGCTCGACGAAGAGGGTGCCGTTCTTGTGGATCCGGTCGCGGGTCGCAAGGTGGATGCGTCCCCCTTCGGGGAGGGCTTCGGCGGCATTCTTGACCAGGTTCATCACCACCTGGCGCAAGGCGCCGGGGCTCAGGGCCAGCGGGGGGATCCTCTCGTCCCGATCGAATTCGGCACGGATCTTTTTCCCCTGAAAGAGTCCGTCGGCGAAGATCGCGCAAAGATCGGCGATGGTCCGGTTCAGCTCCAGCCGCTCTTCGCCTTGGGCGGGGGGGTGCTCCAGATCCTTGAAGCGCGCCAGCAGATCCCCGACCCGGGCGAGTTCCTCGCGCAGAACGGCCAGTTCCTTCACGGGCCCGCCTTCCCCTAGTTTGAGGCCGAGGACATGCAGGTAATTGGTGATGACGGCCAGGGGATTGTTTACCTCGTGCAGCAGCTTGCGGACTTCCAGGTTGCGCCACTGGCGGCCGGCGCTCTCCTCGGCATCTCGTGCCGCTTCGGCTTCGCGGACCTGAAGGAGCAGGAGCGCCAGTTGTCCGGCGAAGAGGTGCAGGCCCGTAGCCCATTCGGCCAAGGGCTGGCGGCGTGGCGAGGGGATTCCCGCCACCACCGCGCCGAGCGGAACCTGCCCGGCGATCAGGGGGAGCACCAACAGCCCAGGGGTCTTCAGCAGGCGGCGCAGTTGTTCGTCGACAAGGGCTTCCGTTTCGCCGTTGTCCCGGTCGAAGGAAGAGAGCGGCCGCTCCTCGCGCAAGGCACGGCCAAGGAGGCTGGCGGAACGCCGCCAATCCAGGGAGAATCCGGTGCAGGCGGGACGGGAGGGGGAGGGTTGACCGAGCAGTCGCTCGCCGGAGGCGTCGCAGAGGAAGAACTCGACCTCGTCCAGGGCGAAGACCAGGGCCAGATCCCGGCGGATCCGTTCGAAGGCGGCGCGGGTGTCGAGGCCGACCGGGCGCATGGCCCGGGTTCCGCCGAGCAGGGCCAGGTTCCGGGCGTAGTCGGCCAGTTCCCGACGGGCCGGACTGGGATCCTGGCGGGGACCGGTGCCGAGGTCGATACCAAAGCCCCTTGCCGTTTCCAGCACCTCCGCCCGGGTCCGGTGAAAGAGTTCCGCAAGCAGGGTGGCGTTGAGGCCGAAGAGTTGATCGTCGAGGTCCGTCGGGGGGCGGGCGGCGACGCTGGTACCGCGGCTCAGACGCGTCGCCAGGTTGAGGAGTTTGACCAGGGGCGGGCTTTCGCTCAGGTCGTTTTGCGGGAAATTCTGGTAGCGCACGGCATCGGCCAGAAAGGGGGACGTCGGCCATTGACGCAGGAGCCCGGCACCGACCTCGGCGCCGGTGGTCGCGAAACGCTCCCTTTCAACCTGCTCGATTCGCGCCTCGGTCTCGTCCATGAAAAGGATGTCCTGGTAGGGCTCGGGAAAATTCTCCAGCAGCACCAGTTGCCCGATACGGTGCAACAGGCCCGCCAGATAGGCCTCTTCCGGGGACGGATAGCCGGTCAGACGGGCGAGCTCGCGAGCCAGGTTAGCGCAGAGCAGGGAGCGGAGCCAGAGGGCGGCGGTAAAACTTTCATGCCCGGGGGAGAGTTGGCTGAAATACTGGTGAACGGCGCTGGTCAGGGCCAGTCGGCGCACCGTGTCGAGTCCCAGGACCACCAGCAGGCGGCGGATCTGGGTGACTTCGGCCCATTGGCGGTAACAGGCGGTGCCGGCGAGGTGGAGGATTTTTGCGGAAAGGGCGGGTTCCTGTTCGATGGTCCGGGCCAGTTCTTCGAATTCGACCTGGGGCTTATGGCACAGCTTGAGGAGCGTCACCAGAACCTCTGGAACGGACGGAATCCTCTCGATGCGCAGATCTTCCAGGATCATGGCCACCGGCACCTTTGATGCTCGGCAAAAAGCATCCGCTTCGGCTCAAACCAAGCCCGGAGACCACTTCGGGGTTTCCCGGAATGGGCGGGGGTGGATTTGCTGAATATTTATTTCGGGAGAAGTCTTCACGGGAACAATTTAATCTTCGGTTATCATAATCATAAAAAAGCCCTTCAGGTCAAGGGTTAAAATGGCTATCTCCTTGAAGAAAAAGGATTATCAAGAAAAATACAAGATCTGGTCGGGCCTTTTTCAGAGCGGATCGCCGGTCCTGCATGCGCCGGCCGGGTCTTGAGACTTTCCTGTTGCTCGCTGCCGGGGATCTTGTTAGGATAAGCGCCGACAAAAAGGGGAGTAGCATCCGGAAAGGGTTCCGGCCCGCGCTTCGTCAATACGGTGGATTTTCACCCGGACGCGGGAGTTGCGACATCATGTCGAGCCTTGCAAGACCTTTGTCCACGACATTCACCAATGTCCTGGGGAAAGGTTTTTTTTCGCCCGGGACGCGAACACGCAAGGAGCGATGAATCGATGAATACCCTGTGGATGTGGCTCGGCTTCAACCTGTTTGTGCTGGTTTTGTTGGCACTCGATCTCGGCGTTTTGCACCGCAACGGCAAGGAGGTGGGGATTCGGGAGGCCTTGTGGCTGAGCCTTGGCTACTTCCTCCTCGCCCTCCTTTTCGGCGCCGGAGTCTGGCATTTTCTCGGGCGGGAATCGGGAGTCGAGTTCTTTACCGGCTATTTGCTGGAAAAAAGTCTGAGCGTCGACAATATTTTCGTTTTCGTATTGATTTTCGGCCACTTCGCGGTGCCGGCCCAGTACCAGCACCGGGTGCTCTTCTGGGGAATCCTCGGCGCCCTGGTCATGCGCGCCGCGCTGATCCTGGTCGGCGCCTCGATCATCTCGGCCTTCCACTGGGTCATCTACCTTTTCGGCGCGTTTCTCATCTTCACCGGCGTGCGCATGCTGGCGACCATCAACCAGGAACCGGACATGGAGGGGAACCGCCTGGTCCGGCTGGTCCGCCGCCATTTTCGCGTCACCGAGGGGTACGAGGGGAACCGTTTTTTCACCCGGCGCGACGGCGTCTTGTTCCTGACGCCATTGATGGTGGTGCTGATCCTGGTCGAGGTCACCGACGTGGTCTTCGCCCTCGATTCCATCCCGGCGATTTTCGCCGTCACCACCGATCCCTTCATCGTCTATACTTCCAACGTCTTCGCCATTCTCGGCCTGCGCGCCCTGTACTTCGCCCTGGTCGGCATTATCCACCGCTTCCATTATCTCAAGTACGGGCTGTCGCTGGTGCTGATAGTGGTCGGCGCCAAGATGCTGATCAATGCCGCCTTCGGCAAGGTCATCCCGACCGAGGCGGCGCTGCTCGTCACCGCGATGCTCATCGGCGGCTCGATGCTGGTTTCGGTCGTCAAGACCCGCGCCCTGCCCGCCGAGACGGCCGCCGCCGAGGCGCGGCTCGGCTGGGTGCCGGGAAGTCCGGCCAAGGCGGAGGAAAAGACGGAGAAAAAGGGAGAAGGTTGAAGGGGTCGGTTTTTGCTTCGTTGCTGAAAAGGAGGATTTAAGATGGAGACTCTCTGGTTGGAACTGGGGGTCGTGTTGTTGCTGATTCTCGCCAACGGCTTTTTCGCCGGGGCCGAACTGGCCATTGTCTCGGTGCGGCGCGGACGCATCGCCCAACTGGTCGCCGAAGGCCGGCCCGGGGCGAAGGTGCTGGAAGGATTGCAGGCCGATCCCCATCGTTTTCTCGCCACGGTGCAGATCGGCGTGACCCTGGTCGGAACCCTCGCCTCCGCCGTCGGCGGCGCCGCCGCCATCGAGGTGATCAAGCCGCTCTTGCAGCAAGCGCCCTTCGAACTGTTGCGCGATGCCGCCGAACCCCTCTCGCTCTTTCTGGTGGTCGGCTGCATCGCCTACCTGTCCCTGATTCTGGGGGAACTGGTGCCCAAGGCCCTGGCCCTGGAATATTCGGAACGCATCGCCCTCGGCGTCGCCCGGCCGATCCACTGGCTGGCCCGGTGGGGGGGCGCGGCGGTCTTTATCCTGACCTTGTCGAGCCGGACCGTGCTGGCGCTGTTCGGGATCAAAAGCCGGGGCGAACAGGCCTTCATCACCAAGGATGAAATTCAGCATCTGATCGCCGAAGGGCGGGAGAGCGGTTCGGTGTCCCCCGACGAGCAGGAATTCATCCGCAACGTCTTCGAGTTTTCCCACACCCAGGTGCGCGAAGTGATGGTTCCCCGGCCGCGCGTGGTCGGTCTCGATCTGGAGTTGTCCCGGGAGGAGGTGCTGGCGCGGGTGCTGGAGCATCAGTATTCCCGCTACCCGGTCTATCGCGGCGAAATCGAGGCCGTGGTCGGCTTCGTGCATGGCAAGGATCTGCTGGCGCAAGCCGTGCGCTCGACTTCCTTCGCTCTGCAAGAGCTGATCCGCCCCTGTTTTTTTGTTCCGGAAACGAAACGGGTCAACGAACTCTTGCGCGAGATGCAGCGCAAACATCTGCACATGGCGATGGTCGTCGACGAATACGGCAGCCTGAGCGGGGTGGTGACGACCGAGGATCTGCTGGAGGAACTGGTGGGGGAAATCGAGGATGAGCACGACGCGGACGAGCCGCGCCG
>CALJLX010000561.1 GCA_937982495.1 uncultured Desulfuromonas sp. | reverse complement strand
TCGATTATCGTGCCCTCGATCGTTGCCTTTCTCGCCCTGCTCCTGCTGAGCGTCCCGCCGACGGCGACCGCTGAGGAGGCCTGCGGGCTTTGCCACCGGCAGGCCTCCCGGGGCGTTCACGCCGCCCTGGTCTGCGCCGACTGTCACGGCGGCGGACCGGCGCAGCGCGCCGCCGAACTGGCTTCCACGGGGATGGCCCTGCGCTGTCAGCAATGCCACGAGGGCACCCTCGGCGTGCTGCATGGGCCGATGGCGACGCGCGGGGCCGAGCGGGCGTTCGTCGCGCGCTCCTGGGGACGGGCCGATGGAGACTTTTACGCCAAGAACTGCGCGGCCTGCCATGTGCGCGACTGTCTCGACTGCCACGGGCTGGACGGTCACGACATCGCCCGCCCGGAAAAGGAGGACTGCCACGCCTGCCATCGCGGCTACTATGTGGGGGCCGACTATTACGGCTTCGCCCCCCGGGAAGATGCCGAGCGCTACCAGCGGGGGCCGGGCTACGGCGGCGAGCACTATCTGAAGATGAGTCCCGATGTTCATGCGCAAGCGGGCATGGTCTGCGGCGACTGCCACGGCATGGCCGGTCTGGCCGCCGGTAAGCGCGCCGACGTGGGCTGCCGCGATTGCCACGAGCCGGACCCGGAGATCATCGAGCACGGCATCGCCGCCCATCTTGAAAAGCTGGAATGCTACGCCTGTCACAGCGGCTGGGCGGCCCAGGAATACGGCACTTTCTTCATCCGCTTTACCAACGGGGTCATCCCCGACTATTTCCGCCTGCGCAAGGACCAGACCGCCCCCGACTACCTGCGCAGCGCCTATCTGCGCTTGCAGGACCTGCCCCCGCTGGGGCTCAACGAACGGGGACTGGTCAGCCCCATCCGCCCCCAGTTTCTCGCCTATTTCAGCGAAATCGACGGCGAGACGACCAGGGGGGAAGACAACCGCCGACTGGCCGCCGAGTGGAAGGCCTTCTTCCCGCACACGGTGCAGCGGGGCACGCCCCTGTGCGACGCCTGTCATGACCGGCCGGCGCGTTTCCTGCTGGAAAAGCCCGAAGACCGGGTCTATCTGCCCGATAAGGACGGCCTCGGGCTGGTCTCCTTCTGGAACCAGGCGGGGCAGCAAGTGGTCAACGGCGCCTTTGTCGACCAGGCCCGTTACGAGCGGCTGAGTCGCCGCGATGCAACCTATGTGAAGGCGTACGTGGAAAAATGGAAGCAACTGGCCGAAAGCGTCGAAAATTCCTCGCCCTGATCCTCGCTCTCGGCGGCCTGGGCCTCTTGGCGCGCTTCTTCCGGCCGCAGCTGCCGCAGGAGCCAGCGCGGCTCGATGTGCCGAGACGGGAGGTTCCCCCCCACGGCGCCCTGGTCTACCGGCAGGCGCGGGTGGCGCTGGTGCGGGAAGAAGAGGAATTCTACGCCCTCGACCTGACCTGCACCCATCTCGGCTGCACGGTGACGGTTACGCCGACGGAACTGGTCTGCCCTTGCCACGGCAGCCGCTTCGACCGGCGCGGGGGGGTGCTGCAAGGGCCGGCGCGGGACCCCCTGCGGCGGCTGGAAGTGCGGATCGAGGGGGAACGCTGGGTGGTGACGGGATGAAGAAACGAGGCCTGACCGGCGAGTTTGTCGCCCATCTCTTTCCTCGGGTGGTGCGGGGGGAAAATCTTCGCCTGACCTATACCTTCTGCCTCGGCGGGCTGGCCCTGACCGTCTTTCTGCTGCTGCTCGCCAGCGGGGTGCTGCTCCTCTTCTACTACCAGCCGACGGCGGCGGGGGCGTTCAGTTCCATCCTTTTTCTGGAGGAACAGGTGCCGGGGGGGAAATACCTGCGCTCGCTCCATCGCATGGCCTCGCACCTCTTTTTGATTCTGCTCTTCCTGCACACCCTGCGGGTGATTCTGACCGGCGCCTACCGCCCGCCGCGCCAGCTCAACTGGCTGATCGGCTTCGCCCTGCTCGGCCTGGCCCTCTTCGACGGCTACACCGGCTATCTGCTGCCCATGGACCAGCTCGCCCTGTGGGCGACCCAGACCGGCATGGAGCTGCTCGGCACGATTCCCGGCGGCGGCCTGATCAAGGATTTTCTCCTCCCCGACGGCATCGGCGGCGGGCTTTCGTTGCTGCGCTTCTATGCCCTGCACATCGTTGTTCTCCCCCTGGCCATGGCGGTGCTGATCGTTCTCCACTTTTACCGGATTCGCCGGGACAAGGGGATTCTGCCCTACCTATGAGCGAGTATCTCAAGAGCTCTCCGCATTTTTTCCGCCTGATCAAATGGGCTTTTCTCTTCGGGACGCTGGCGGTGCTGTTGCTCGCCGCCCTGCTGCCGGCGCCGCTGGAGGAAGCGGCCGATCTCGGGCGGGTGCCCAATCCGTCCAAGTCGGCCTGGTTTCTGCTCTGGATGCAGGAGCTGGTGAGCTACGGCAATGCCTGGGTCTATCTCATCGTCGCCCTGGCCGCTGGCTTCGGGCTCCTCCCCTGGTTGCCGGGGCTGCCTTCGGTCCGGCGCGCCCGCTGGTTTCCCCGGGATCAACGGGTGGTCAATGTTTTGACTCTTTTGGTTTTTTTGACAATCCTGGCCCTGACGTTGGTGGCTCTGGTTTTTCGGGGGGAGAATTGGTCGCTCGTCTGGCCCTTCTGATACTCTGCTGGCTACTTCCCGGCGCCGCCCTCGCCGCCGGGCCGGGCTGCCTCTCCTGTCACGGCATGCACCATGCCGAGCTTGGGGGCTGTCTTGACTGTCATCGCGGCGATCCCCGCTCCAGTCGCCTGGAGATCGCCCATTTCGGTCTGATTCCGGCCCGTTATTCCCATTTCCGGATGCCGGGAAGCGCCTTGGTGGAACGGGGCGGCAAGCGCATCGACGAGACCGGCTGCCGCCGCTGCCACGTCATCGGCGGGCGCGGTAACCGTCTTGCCACCGATCTCGACCAAAGCGTGCGCGACAGCGGCCCCGAGGAACTGGCCGAAGCGATTCGTCGCCCGGTCCTCTTCATGCCCGATTTCCACTGGCCGGATGCGCTCCTCGACGAAGTGGTCAATGCGCTGTACGCCGCCGCTCGGGACCGGGAAATGGCCGAGGATGAGCTTCCCCGCATCGTCCATTTCGAGATGGAAGGGAGGGCCGATGAAAATCCTTTCGTCAAGCATTGCGGCAGCTGCCATCGGGTGCTCACCGCCGCCGCCGGAGGACTGGGGGCGGCGGATTATGCCCCGAATCTCTCCGGTCTGCTGACCCCTTTCTTCCCCGTCGAATATCGTGAAAACGAACCCTTCAACCGTGACAACCTCAAGAAATATCTGGATAATCCCCGCC
>CALJLX010000560.1 GCA_937982495.1 uncultured Desulfuromonas sp. | reverse complement strand
ACCAAGAAAGAAGGTGACGATCATGGCAACCAAAATCATCAATGGAATCAACGTCGAACAATTGGTTGAAACGGTCAACCAGATCAAGAAAAACCCGGAAATCGCCAAATTCAAATTTCGGGCCGCCAACAAGTGGGAGGATGGGACCCACAACCGCGCCCTGCTGACCTCTTTCTACGGCGCCCTGAATGAGGACGACAGCCGCGATCCGATGATGTTCGAGATTGACGAACCCCCTGTCCTGCTGGGGTCAAACAAGGGGCCCAACCCGGTGGAATACCTACTGGTTGGGTTGTCGGGCTGTCTTGTCACCACCTTGGTGGCCCAGGCCGCGGCCAAGAACATCCGGATCCGTTCTTTGGCCTGTCGCCTCGAAGGGGATATCGACTTGCAGGGATTCCTCGGCATCTCCGAGAAGGTCCCTGTTGGCTACCAAGAGATCCGTATCTATTTCAAGATCGATGCGGACATCACTAATCGTGAGAAAGAGGAATTGATCGAAATGGCTCAGAAATTTTCCCCGGTGTTTAACACTGTGGCCAAACCGACCCCGGTCGTGGTTCAACTAGACCAGGGCTGAGCCAGGGCCGGCTCAATAGACACTTTGGACCCCGACGGCGCCTGCCGTCCGAGACTTTTCAAACAAGAAAAAAAGGGCCATTTTCATCTGCGGGATGAGGTAGCTCTTTTTCGCAAGTCAGGAGTATTAGGATCTTAGAGCGGGGAAGGCGTGAGGTCGCATGAATGAAAAAGACTTAGACGAGAAATTGGACATAGGAGGCGCTCAGGTTAACCCGACGCCTCCTATGTCCTGAATGTCCATCTCTGCAGGAAGAAGGGCGTGAAGTTCTAGGTGGTTTCGGGGTTATCCCTCGAATATCTGGCACCCGGCTTCTCAGTATGCAGCCACTATTAATCAAATCTCCGCTGGAAAGAAACACTCGCCGTTTTCCAGATCTTTTCACTGTACTCACGGATGGCACGGTCGGAAGAGAATTTCCCCATCCGGGAAACGTTTAAGATAGACATCCCAGTCCACCGCTTTTCATTCCGGAACGCCTGGCTTACCCGGTCCTGGCAGTCGATGTAGGACTGATAATCCGCCAACAGCAGATACTCATCACGATCGAGAAGATTGTCCACCAGGGGGCGAAAGAGGTCCCGGTCGCCTCGCGAAAAGGCTCCTGCTGCTATCTGGTCCATGGCCTCCCGGAGTTGCGGATTCCCTTCGTACCAGCTTCGAGGGAAGTAGCCGCGGGATTTAAGATCTGAAACCGCCACGGCATCGAGGCCGAACAGGAAGAAATTATCCGCGCCGACTTCCTCGCGGATCTCGACGTTGGCCCCGTCGAGAGTGCCGATGGTCAAGGCGCCGTTGAGAGCGAACTTCATGTTACCGGTGCCGGAGGCCTCTTTTCCGGCCAGCGAGATCTGCTCGGAAAGGTCGGCCGCCGGGTAGATCAGTTGCCCGTTGGTGACGTTGAAGTCCGGGAAGAAGACAACCTTGAGCCTGCCGGCCACGTCGGGATCGGCATTGATGACTTCAGCCACCGAATTGATCAGTTTGATGATCAGTTTCGCCATGAAGTAGCCGGGCGCCGCCTTGCCGCCGAAGATGAAAGCCCGGGGGGTGACGTCGGCCCGCGGATCCCGCTTGATGCGGTTGTAGAGGGTGATGATGTGGAGCACGTTGAGGTGCTGGCGCTTGTACTCGTGGATCCGCTTCACTTGCACGTCGAAGAGGCTCGCGGGGTCCACCTCGATCCCGGTCCGCTCCCGGATGACCTTGGCCAGGGCCTCCTTGTTCGCCTGCTTGACCTGCCGCCATTTGCGCTGGAAAGTCGAGTCCGTCGCGAAATATTCGAGTTTCCCCAGCGCCGTCTCCAGATGGCTGAGCCAGCCGTCCCCCAGCTTCGACGAGATCAGCTGCGTCAGCCCCGGATTGCTCAGTGCCAGCCAGCGGCGGGGGGTGACGCCATTGGTGACGTTGTGAAATATCTCCGGGTAAAGTTCGTGAAAATCATGCAAAATAGTCGTTTTCAGTAGCGCGGTGTGCAGGGCGGCGACGCCGTTGACGGCATGGCTGCCCACGCAGGCCAGATTGGCCATGCGGACATATTTTTCGCCACTTTCGTCGATCAGTGACAGGCGTGCGATCCGCGCATCATCGCCGGGGAAACGAGACCATGCCTCATCCAGAAACCGCCGGTTGATCTCGAAGATGATTTCGACGATGCGGGGAAGAACGGAGGAAAATAGCGGCAGGGACCATTTTTCCAATGCCTCCGACAGCAGGGTATGGTTCGTGTATGTAAAGCAGTTTCGGGTGATCCCCCAGGCTTCGTCCCATGCCAGCTTGTGTTCATCCACCAGCAGCCGCATCAGTTCGGCGATGCCGACGGAGGGATGGGTGTCATTGATCTGGATGGCGAAGGTTTCTGGCAAGTTTCTGATAGATCGGAAGAGCACACGTCTGAACTCCAGTCACGAATCACCATCTC
>CALJLX010000559.1 GCA_937982495.1 uncultured Desulfuromonas sp. | reverse complement strand
AGAATCATGGTGAAAAGCAGGTCGTGCCAGGGGGCGCCCAGGGTCCGCGCCGCCGCAAGCAGATTTTTGTCGATGCTCTCCATGCCGATGCGCAGCGACCGCACCAGCAGGGGAAATCCGACCACCAAGGCCGCCAGCACCGCCGCCTTCCAGGTGAAGATGACGCGGATGTCGAGGGCTTTGAGCAGGTCGCCTAGCGGGCTCCCATCCCCCAGAAGCATCAGCAACAGATAGCCGACCACCACCGGCGGCAGCACCAACGGCAGGTTGATCAGCCCTTCCAGCAGCGCCTTGCCCGGCAGTCGGACGAAGACCAGCACCGCGGCGACGGCGAAGCCCGCCGGCAGGGCGAGCAGGGTCGCCAGGGTTGCCACTTTGGCCGAAAGCCAGATGGCCTGATAATCGTTGGCGGACAGTTCAAACATCGATGCCTCCCCGGTCAGGGGCCTTTCGCCGGCGTCAGGAAACCGTGGCGCTCCAGGATTCGCCGTGCCGCTTCACCCTGGAGGAAAGCGAAGAATGACGCGGCTGCCGGATTTTCCCGCCCGACCCGGGTCAGGGCCATGGGATAGCTCACCGGAGTATGCAAATCCCCGGGGATTTCGTAGAGGATTCGCGCCTGCCGGGCGAGGCGGGCGTCGGTGCGATAGACCAGGGCCGCGTCCACTTCTCCCCGTTCGGCGAGGACCACCGCCTGACCGACATCCTGCACCGGCACCAGCCGTTTCCGTAGCGGTTCAAGGAGGCCGGCGGCCGCAAGGGCCTGTTCGGCGTATTCTCCGGCCGGTCCGCTTTTCGGGTTGACCAGGGCGATGCGCTCCAGTTTCAGCAGATCGTCCAGTCCGGTCAGGGCGGCCGGAGCGCGGCCGATGACCACCAGCTGGTTGCCGGCGAGAATGGCGGGGGCATCATCGAGCAGCCCCTTTACCGTGAGATAGTCGAGCCATTTGCCGTTGGCCGAAACGAAGAGATCGACCGGGGCGCCCTGTTCGATCTGCCGGGCCAAGGTGCCGGAGGCGCCGAAGTTGCTCAGAAAGCGGATTTCTCCGCCCTGCGCCCCATACTCTTCGGTCAATGCCCCCATGACTTCGCGCAGGCTGGCCGCCACCGACAGCCGTACCTCGGCGGCCATGGCCGGCGCGCCGAGGGTCAGTAGTCCCAGAATCCAGATGATCGTCAGCATTCGAGTCATGGCATTCCTCCTCAACCGGCCTGGGCGTGCAGTTCTTCTAAATTGATGTCCTGTCCCACCACGCCGGCGGCATCGGCGCGGCACTGTTTGCAATGGCGTGCCTGGGAGAGGATCAGTTCGGCCTGGTTGCGCACCATCTCCATCACCGCCTCCGACGGGGGTTCGATAGCTTTGAACAGGCCGAGAGGGATGACCGGAATGATGTTCATCATCGTCGCGCCGAGTTCGCGGACCCTGACCGCCAGATCGAGGGTTTCGTGGTCGTTGACGCCGGGGATGTAGACGTGGTTGATCTTGACCATCAGCCCGGCCCGGGCCGCCGCCGCGACTCCGGCCAGTTGCCGTTCGAGCAGCAGCGCCGCGCCTTCCGTTCCGCTCAGACGGCGGCCGTCGAGACGGATCCATTCGTAAACCTTGCCCCCCGTCTCCGCCGTCAGGGCGTTGATGGTGACGGTCAGGCTGTGCACGCCAAGGTCGACGATTTCGTCGAGCCGTTCCTCAAGGAGCAAGCCGTTGGTGGAAAGGCACAGCAGCAGCTCGGGAAAGGCCTGTTTCACCAGCCGGAAGGTGGCGAAGGTCTTTTCGTTGGCCAGGGGATCGCCGGGGCCGGCGATGCCGACCACCTTCAGGCGCGCTCCCCCTTGTTTTTCCATGTGCCGCCGCACCAGGCGCACCCGCTCCAGGGCCTCTTCGGGCAACAGCACCCGACTGGTGACGCCGGGACGGCTTTCGTTGGCGCAATCGAACCGGCGTTCGCAGAAGCCGCACTTGATGTTGCAGCCCGGCGCGACCGGCAGATGCAGGCGACCGGCTTTCTGGTGATCGCCGCCGAAACAGGGGTGATCGGTCTGGGCTTTTATCCGCATCATCGGGCAGCCGTTGGCCATGGCTTGTCTCCTTTTCCCAAGAGGTTCATAAAAAAGGCCCCAAGGACGAACCGCGTCCGTTGGGGCCTCTTTGCCGGAATGCTCCGGGAAACCTCGTCGTATCCCGATGTCTATTTTTATAGCATAACCTGTGCCAAAAATAAAACTCCTTTATATTCAAATACTTACTTTAAAGTTAGCGAGGTTTTGCCTATCTGTTGAGCAATCTTCCCAGGATATTGCCCACGGTTTGAACTTGCGGCACCCCGGATCTTTCCTCGGGCACGCCCCGCCGTTATCGGACATGCCATGAAAAAGGGGCCAGGCGTTTTCGCCGGACCCCTTCGGATATAGGTATTTTATTCTCGTGCTAGCCGAGATAGCGCGCCACCAACTTGCCTTCTTCCTGCCGGCGGGCACCGTCGGATCGTTGCAAAACGACAC
>CALJLX010000558.1 GCA_937982495.1 uncultured Desulfuromonas sp. | reverse complement strand
CGCCCCTACGATACTTCTCTATTTTCAACGGTTTTCATGCGTCTTGCGCCGCTCCTCCTATTTTTCTTTTTCCTCGCCGGGTGCGGGTTTTTTGAAACCGAAAAATCGACCTGCGTCAAATGCCACCGGGGGCTGGAATTGGCTTCGCCGACCCACGGCGATTGTGTGGCCTGTCATGGCGGCGACGCGGTGGCGGAGGATAAGGTGGTGTCCCATCGCGGCATGTTCGGCAAGAAGAATCCCGGCCATCCCCAGGTCTGGGATAAAACCTGCGGCCACTGTCACGCCTATCAGCTGAGTCGGGTGCGCTCGAACCTGATGACCACCGCCACCGGCATGATCAAGAACATCCAGCTCACCTGGGAAGGGGAGGACGGCAAGCTCTACGGCGCCCAAGGTCTGGAGACCTTTGCCGCCGACGGCACGGCGCTGAAGTTGGAGCCGGTGACCGATCTCGATCATCTTTCCGGGGAGCTTTACCGCAAGTTCTGCTCCCTCTGTCACGTCGCCCTCGAATCGAACCAGGCTTGGACCGCCAGCCACGGCGCCGGCTGCACCGCCTGCCACTTCCCCTACAACGACAACGGCACCTACGAAGGGGACGATCCGACGGTGAAGGGCAAATGGCCCTATTCCAAGACCCACGCCATGGCCGCCCTGCCCGACAACGAGGTCTGTTTCCGTTGTCACAACCGTAGCGGGCGCATCGCCCTGGCTTATCAGGGGATGAACGACGGCAACAACAGTCTCGTCCCCACCGACGGCGTCTATCCCGGCCCGAAGCTGATCAGCGGCGTGCGTAACGCCACTTCCATCGCTCCCGACATCCATCACGAAAAGGGGATGGAGTGCATCGACTGCCACACCTCGCGGGATGTCATGGGGGACGGCTACGCCTACGAGAATATGTACCTGCAGACCGAGATCGCCTGCGAGGACTGCCACGGCGGCGCCAAGGAACGTCCCCGCTCTGAGAAGGTGAGCCGGGAGAACGACGAGGCGGTGCGCGAGTCCCGTTCGTACAAGCGGCAAGTGGTGCTTGGCGACGAACTGGTCCTGACCGCCAAGGGGCGCAAGTATTCCAACGTCTTTGTCGAGGACGGTAAAATCTGGGTGGTGGACAAGCGCGACGGTCAGCGGCACGAAAGCAAGGTCATCACCGGCACTCCCGAGCACACCATCGTCGGCCACGAGCGGCTGGAGTGCTACGCCTGCCATTCCCACAGCGTCGCCCAGTGTTACGGCTGCCATACCGAGTACGACCAGCGTGCCAAATCCATGGATTTCATCAAGGGGCGGGAAACCCCGGGAACCTTCAATGAATCGGAGGATTACCGCATGCTCTACCCCTTCCCCCTGGCGCTCAACCAGCGAGGGCGGATTTCTCCGGTGACCCCTGGTTGCCAGACCTTCGTGACGGTGATCGACCGCGACGGGGAGCGGCTGAAGGATGAGTACGTCGCCAAGTTCAACGGCAAGGAGCAGTTGCGCTTCGCCCCCTTCTATGGTCACAACACCGGCAAGAAGGCGGTGAGCTGCGCCGACTGCCACACCAATCCCGCCTTCGCCGGCTTCGGCCAGCATGTGCTGGAAGGGGATTCGTTGCGCGCCACCCTGATCTGCGAACGCTCCGCCGACAAGCCCCTGGACGGTTTTCTCACCCTGCGCGACGGCGAGGTGCGGGCCTTCTCCGCCATCACCCGGGAAAATTCCCGGCCGCTGAACAGCGAGGAGATCCGCCGCACCTGGGCGGTGAACCAGTGCCTGGTCTGCCATTTCGAACCGAAAGACCCCATCTATCAGAAGGAACTCGATTATCGTGCCCTCGATCGTTGCCTTTCTCGCCCTGCTCCTGCTGAGCGTCC
>CALJLX010000557.1 GCA_937982495.1 uncultured Desulfuromonas sp. | reverse complement strand
TCGGCCTTTCCCACCTTTAGTCGCGTGACCGATGAAAGCGCTATCGAAAAGAACATCGAAGTGCCGCTGTTTTTTCAGCATGAAGTGAGCAAAGACACTTCTTACCGCATGCGCCTGATCGCCGCCCGCGAAACCGAGGTGAGCTACGACCGCAGCCTTCGGGAAGACGAAGGGGATGTCTATTTCGCGGCCAGTGCCGACCTGCATCGCACCCGCGCCCATCAACTGACCCCGCGCTTCGAGGCGGAATGGAAGACCGGCAATCAGGGGAAGGGTTACGGCGTTTCGAGCGGCTTCGAGTATTTCACCAACCGCGCCCACCGGCCGCCGGTGGACTGGTTTACTTCCTACTCCCTGACTCGGATAGACGGTACCGCCGAGGACGGCGCCGAGGTCGAATATTGGGAAAATCAGCTGCTCGGTCGCCTCGAAGGGATGCCGACCAGCGCCCTGCGTACCGGGGTTGAACAGCGGCTGGTTGTCGGTTCGGGAACGACGGATACCTCGGTGACCCGCTACATCGACATCGTCGGCGATACCAGCCTGACAGCCTCCAACAGCGGCCGCGCCCGCCGTGACGGCAGCGTTTTGCGCTCGACCACGTCGTGGTTTGCTGACCATCGCGCGAGCCGCGCCCTGAGTAATCGGTTTGAAATTGTTTACGACTATCTTTCCACGGAAGATGGCACCGACGATCAGGTCTTGCTGCGTCACAGCATGCGCTACGACCGGCATAAGTTTCTGGCGCGCATGCGCAATGAACTTGCCTACGGCGATGGGCTCAGTGGGGTGAATATCGGCAGCGAAAACCTCGGCAACCCCGAAGGGGTGACCAATGTCGATAAAACCTTTTACCACAACAGTTCGTTGCGTTATTCTCCCGGACGAATCTGGGAAGCCCGGGCCGATCTCGATTATTACTGGCAGGATGGCGATGGCGGCTCGACCCAGCAGATTTTCGCCACCCAGGAATACCGCTACAGCTTTTTCCGGAACACCGGCTCCATGCGCAAGATCATGGAGTTGCGGGAGGAGATCGAGTACGAGAAAAACATCGCGGCGGACGGCGACAGCCAGTCGATGTACAGTCTGCTGCTCGGCGCCGAGCTTTATCCGACCTACAGCACCCTGCTCGGCCTGCGCGGCCGCTACCGGGTCTATCAGCCGGAAGACTTCGACGAATATCTGTGCACCCTCACCGCCGGGGTAAATTTCGCCAAGTTCATGGTCAGCTTCGACTACAGCTACGGCATCCGCACCGCCTACAACGACGAAGCGAAACGCAATGAGCACCGCTGGGAAGTGAAGGTGCGGAAGACCTTCTAACCCCCCTCGGTCCCCCCTTGGAAAAGGGGGAGGGTTTCACCCTCACCCGCCCTTCAAGCACCCTCTCCCGCTGGGAGAGGGGAAAATGTAACAAGAGGACTCTTACCGCATGGATCTTTCCATCGTCGTTCCCATCCATAACGAATCCCCCAATTTACGCCCTTTGTACGCTGAAGTGGTCGCGGCGCTGGCCGGGACGAGTCTCGATTACGAACTGGTGCTGGTGGATGACGGCAGCGGCGACGATTCCTTCGCCGTCGCCCGGGAACTGGCCCTGGCCGATTCCCGGGTGCGGGTGATCCGGTTGCGGCGCAATTTCGGCCAGACCGCCGCCATGGCCGCCGGTTTTGATGCCGCCCGGGGCGAGGTGATCGTCCCGATGGACGGCGATTTGCAGAACGACCCCGCCGATATCCCGCGCCTCTTGGCGAAGATCGATGATGGCATCGATGTGGTTTCCGGCTGGCGCAAGGATCGGCGCGACAGGCTGCTCAGCCGCCGCTTGCCGTCGGTGCTGGCCAACCGCCTGATTTCGCGCATGACCGGGGTTTATCTGCACGACTACGGTTGCACCCTCAAGGCCTACCGGCGCGAGGTGCTCAGCCAGATCAACCTCTACGGCGAGATGCACCGCTTCGTGCCGGCCCTGGCCAGCCAGGTCGGGGCCAATGTCGCCGAACTGGAAGTCAATCATCGCCCGCGCCTGGCCGGCGCGAGCAAATACGGCATCGACCGTACCCTGCGGGTGATTCTCGATCTCATCACCGTCAAGTTCATGCTCAAGTATTCGACTCGCCCCATGCAGCTTTTCGGCAAATGGGGGGTGTGGATCTTCGCGGGAGGAACCTTTTCGGGGATGGCGACCCTGTACATGAAATGGTTCGACGGCCTGCCCATGAACCGCAATCCCTTGCTGATTCTCACCGCCTTTTTGCTCTTCTCCGGGGTGCAACTGGTGGTGATGGGCCTGCTTGGCGAAATCGTCACCCGCACCTACCACGAAACCCAGGACAAGCCGATCTATATCGTTCGCGACAGGGTGAATTTTGATTGACCGCTTGGGAAAACTGCTGCTTCTGGCCGCGTTATTGACCATCCTCGGGGTGGCGACGGCGGTCATCCACGACTTCGACACCTTCTGGCAGTTGCAGTCCGGCAAATACATGGTCGAAACGCGGAGTTTCATCCGCACCGATCTCTTCACCCTGGCGGCGGATGTTCCCCGGTTCGAGCATTGCTGGCTGCACGATCTTATCCTCTATTTCGGCTATCGACTTGGCGACTACCATGCCCTGAGCGTCATCAAGGGGCTGGCCCTGGGCGGGACGGCCCTGGTGCTGCTCGCGGTGGCCCGGCTCCGGGGGGCGTCCTGGCCGGCCATGCTGCTGCTTTTGACCCCCTTCTGGCTGAGCCGGGGCGGGTGGACGGCGCGGCCGCAGCTCTGGACCTTTCTCTTCTTCGCCCTTTTTGTCCTGATCCTCGAACGCCATCGCCGCCATGAGGGCAAGCAGGTCTTCCTCCTCTTCCCGCTGATGCTCCTCTGGGTCAACCTCCATGCCGGGGCGGTGCTGGCGGTGCCGATCCTCGCCGCCTATCTGGTCGG
>CALJLX010000556.1 GCA_937982495.1 uncultured Desulfuromonas sp. | reverse complement strand
AGCAGGACCGGTTCGGCGCCGGTTTCACGGACGGCGGCGGCGAGCGCCCAGGAGTTGCTGTCGACGATGGTTTCCGGCGACAGGGGGGTGCCCGGTTCCACCAGTTCGTCGCCGGTGGAGAGGATCGCCACCTTCGGCCGCCGGTGGACGCTTACCCGGGTGCGGCCGCAGCTGGCGAGCAGACTGATCTCCGCCGGGCGCAGCAGGGTGCCGGCGGCCAGGACCGGGCTGCCGGTGGAAATATCCTCGCCCCGGCGGCGGATATGATCCCCCGGCGCGGCCGAGGCTTGCAGGACGACGTCGACGAGGCCGCCGTCCGTTTCCTCGACGGGAACCACCGTGTCGCCGCCGGGGGGAAGCGGCGCGCCGGTCATGATGCGCACCGCGCAGCCGGGTTCCACCCCCGGTTCGGCGCGACCGCCGGCGGGGATGTAGCCGGTCACCCGCAGTCGCGCCCCGGGGCGGGCGTCGGCGGCGCGCAGGGCGTAGCCGTCCATGGCCGAGTTGTCGAAGCGGGGCAGATCGCAGGGCGCGGTGAAATCCTGTTCCAGCACACGCCCCACGGCGTCGAGCAGGGGCACGGTCTCCCCGCCCAGGGGGAGGACGTGGGCGAGGATCAGCGTCCGGGCATTTTCGAAGGATTGAGGCATAGTGATCTCCCGGCGACAGCCAGTCGATGGTTGGTTGAATCGGAAAGGGGCCGGCCGAGAATCCGTCCCTCGGCGAGGCGAATTTCCTCGGCGCCCAGGCGTTGCACCAGGGCGCGGTCATGGCTGGCCATGACCAGCGACAGCCCCTGGTCCCGCAGGCCGGCGAGCAGACCCTCGAAAGCGGCCGCGCTCGACTCGTCGAGGCCGGTGCTCGGTTCGTCGAGCAGCAGCACCCGGGGCCTGAGGGCCAGCGCCCGGGCCAGGGCGACACGCTGGATCTCGCCGCCGGAGAGGCGTCCCACCCGCCGCTCGCCGAAATCGCCGAGACCGACGGTCTGCAAGGCCCAGAGGGCGCGCCGATTCCGCTCGCGGCGGGGGAGCCCCCGCAGTTTGAGGCCGAAGGCAAGATTGTCCGCCACCGTTCCCGCGAGGAGGAAGGGCGCCTGGTGAACCAGGGTGATCTCCCGCCGCAAACGGCAGAGGTGGCGGTTGTTTCCCGGCAAGGTTTGGCCGTCGAAGCGCAGTTCGCCGCCGCTGGGAGATTCGAGCAGGGCGAGCAGGTGCAGCAGGGTGCTCTTGCCCGCGCCGTTGGCCCCGGTCAGGGCGTAAAAGCGCCCCGGCTGAAGTTCCAGGCGGTCGATGGCAAGGACCGTGCGGCCCTCCCGGCGATGTTCGATCCGATTCAGTTCATAAAGGGGCGTCATCCATCACCTCTGCTGCAGCAGGTTGAGAAAGAGATTGACCAGCAGGGCCACGGTCATCAGCACCAGGCCGAGGGCGAGGGCGAAGGCGAACTCCCCCTTGCTGGTTTCCAGGGCGATGGCGGTGGTCATGGTGCGGGTGTAGCCGCGAATGTTGCCGCCGAGCATCATCGCCACCCCGACCTCGGCGATAATCCGGCCGAAACCGGCGACCACCGCCGCCACCAGGCCGAAACGCACCTCGATGAAGATCCGCAGCATGGCCCGCAACGGCCCCGCCCCCAGGGTCAGGGCGGTGGGGAGGATGCGCGGGTCGGCTCCGGTCACCGCCGCTACCGTGTAGTGAGCGACGATGGGCACCGCCAGGACGATCTGACCGAGCATCATCGCCGCCGGGGTGAAGAGCAGGCCGTGCTCGCCGAAGGGCCCCTGACGGCTGAGCAGGCCGTAGATGAGCAGGCCGACGACCACCGTCGGCATCGCCATCAGGGTGTTGAGCAGGGTCAGGGTCAGCCGCTTGCCGGGAAATTCCCGCAGGGCGATGACGCCGCCTAAGGGGACGGCGACGACCATGGCGGCGAGAATCGCGCCGAAGGAGACGGACAGGGAGGTCCAGACCGTGGTCAGAACCTCCCTGTCCAGGTTGAGCAGCAGGGCCAGGGCCGTGCCCAGGGAGTCGCCGAGAAAGTACACGGCGCCTCAGTAGGTGAAGAAGAGCTGCTGGCCGTTGACGGTGAAGCCGGAGATCAGCTTTTGCCCTTCCTCCGACAGGAGAAAGTCGACGAAGGCCTCGGCCAGTTTCACCTTGACGTGGGGATGGCGCGCGGGATTGACGACGATCAGGCCATAAGGGTTGAAAAGTCGCTTGTCCCCCTCGGCGACGATACGCAGATCGTTCTTGGCGGCGAAGGCGATCCAGGTGCCGCGGTCGGAGAGCGTATACCCCTGGCGCTCGCCGGCCATGGTGATGACCTCGCCCATGCCCAGTCCCGCTTCCCGGTACCAGGAGCCGGCCGGTGCGACACCCGCCGCCTGCCACAGTTCCTTCTCCTTGCTGTGGGTGCCCGACAGGTCGCCGCGCGAGACGAAGGGCGCGCCGCTTGTGGCGATCTTCTTCAGCGCCTCGGCGATGTCGGCGTTGCCGAGCACCCCGGCCGGGTCGCTGATTGGGCCGAGCAGCCCGAAGTCGGTGTACATGAGATCCTTGCGCTCGACACCGCAACCGGCGGTGACGAACTTCT
>CALJLX010000555.1 GCA_937982495.1 uncultured Desulfuromonas sp. | reverse complement strand
CGAGATGGTGATTCGTGACTGGAGTTCAGACGTGTGCTCTTCCGATCTGAACTACGATCCGAACGCCTATCCCGCGGTCTACATGGTCGACATCGACACCGGAACCGTGCTCGAAAAAGTCGTCCTCGATGCTATCGAGGACGGAAAAGGTGGCGTCCCGTCCGGGCAGCCGGCCATCGTCGACAGCGACGGCAACGGCTATATTGATCGGGCCTACATCGGCACCGACAAAGGGTATCTCTATAAAATCAATTTGCCCGACAGTGCGACGACCGCCGGCGGTTTGAGCTCGGTTCTGGTCAACGCCGATTTTACCGACAAAACCGACCAAACCGTCGCTGCCGACCAGCGCTACCATCCGATTTATGGGTCGCCGGCGGTAGTCGTGGACAATGGGCTTAACAGCGACGGCACCGTCGACTACAACGTGCGGATCTTTTTCGGGACTGGCGACAGCCCGTATTACGACGAAGACATCGATACCGGAAATACCCGTTATCACTTTTTCGCCTACAACGACAAAGCCGATAAGGGCGTCACCAGCAATAGCGACATTCGCCTGGAATGGTTTTACGAACTCCCCGCCGGGCAGAGAATTTTTGCCTCGGCCTTCGCCGCCGCCGGCCAGATCTATTTCGGAACCGCCTCGGGCGAGACGGAAAATCCTTGCGAAGGTGCGAACGAGGGTCGCCTCTATGCCTTCACGTACTCCGGAACGTCGGTCCTCAACGACGACTTAGGGAATGCCGGACGGGAAGTCGGCGATCAGTACACGGCGCCCGCGGTTGAAGACGAACACCTCTATATCAAAGTTTCGGACGGTGTCAGATCGTTCGGCGACGGCAACTACAACAACGATGTCAAGAAAGGGGGATTGCCGGCGACCAGCACGACTTTCTGGCGGGAAATCTTCTAGACTGATAGGGTTCCGATTGAGCGTCATGTCACGGAGCCGGCGCTGGAAAGGAAATCACGGGTCGTCATGAACAAGGTCTCACCCCTGCGCCTGCGCCCTCTGAACGCCGCTTCGATCAATCCCGACGGCAACTTCGTCCTCTACTGGATGACCGCCTTTCGTCGGCCCTTCCATAATTTCGCCCTGCAACGGGCGGTGGAATGGGCCGTTGAATTGCGTAAGCCGCTGGTCGTTCTCGAAGCGCTGCGCTGCGACTATCCCTTCGCCAGCGACCGCCTGCATCGGTTCGTGCTCGACGGCATGGCCGATCATGCGCGACATTTCGTCGATTATCCAGTGCTTTACCATCCCTACGTGGAAACGGCTTCGCAAGCGGGCAGGGGTTTGCTCGAAGCCCTGGCCGAGCGCGCCTGCCTGATTGTCGCCGACGACTCTCCGGTTTTTTTCCTGCCGCGCATGGTCGCGGCCGCCGCCGCCCGCGTCCCGGTGCTGCTGGAGGCGGTCGATGCCAACGGCATTCTCCCCCTGCGCGCCGCCGACCGCGCCTTTCCCACCGCTTATGCCTTCCGCCGCTTTCTGCAGAAGACCCTGCTCGGCCATCTCCTCGACGTCCCCGTCGCCGATCCGCTGGCGGGGGTTCATCTTTCCGAACTGAAATCCTTGCCCGAGAGCATCGGGGCCCGTTGGCCCCGCGCCGATGAGGCCTTGTTGTCCGGCGACCCGGCGGCCCTGACCCGTCTACCCATCGACCACGATGTCCCGGCGGCGCCGATCCGGGGCGGCTTCAGGGCGGCCCGGGAAACCCTGGAGAGCTTTCTTGAGGAACGACTGCCTCTTTACGGCGAACGCCGGAGTGAGCCGGAAGGGGAGTTCACCAGCGGGCTCTCCCCCTATCTCCACTTCGGCCAGATTGGCAGCCATGCGATCCTCGGCGCGATTTTCGCCCGCGAAGGCTGGTCCCCCGGCCGTCTGTCGCCGGAGAGCCGGGGCAAACGCAACGGCTGGTGGGGGCTGAGCGCGGCGGCCGAGGCCTTTGTCGATCAACTGGTGACCTGGCGGGAGCTGGGTTTCAACGGTTGCGCTCTGGGCGAACTGAACGATCCCTGGCGGGCCCTGCCGGAGTGGGCACGCCTGACCCTGTCGAATCATCGCGACGATTTTCGTCCCTATCGCTACGACTTGGAGGATTTCGCCCAGGCGCGCACCCACGACCCCCTGTGGAACGCGGCCCAGCGTCAGCTGCGTCGGGAGGGGCGGATGCACAACTATCTGCGCATGCTCTGGGGCAAGAAGATCCTCGAATGGAGCGCGAGTCCCGAGGCGGCGCTGGCGATCCTGCGGGAACTTAACGACCGCTACGCCCTGGACGGCCGCGATCCCAATTCCCTGAGCGGTATCGGCTGGTGTCTGGGGCTCTATGACCGAGCCTGGGGGCCGGAGCGCCCGATTTTCGGCACGGTGCGCTACATGAGTTCGGAAAACACCGCCCGCAAGTTCCCGGTGAAAGGCTATCTGGCCCGCTACGCCCGGGAATCCTGAGGGAAGGCTTGCCTTGTCACCCCGGGCTCTGCTATTTTTAATCGGAATGCTCTCAAGTCTTTCGATTTATTCAAGGAATCTTTGATGGCTGCGATGCTCTACCCCTTCTCCGCGATCCTTGGCCAGGACGCCATGAAGACCGCGCTGCTCATCAACGCCGTCGATCCGGGCATCGGCGGGGTGCTGATTCGCGGCCAGAAGGGGACCGGCAAATCGACGGCGGCTCGGGCGCTGGCGGCGCTGCTACCGGAGATCGAGGTGGTGGCGGGTTGCCCCTGCCATTGCAACCCGGACGATCCCGCCACCTCCCACGTCGAATGCGCCGAACGGATGGCTCGGGGGGAGACGTTGCCGCGCTTGCGGCGGCCGATGCCGGTAGTCGATCTGCCCCTGTCGGCGACCGAGGACCGGGTGGTCGGCGCCCTGCATCTGGAGCAGGCGCTGAAGACCGGCGAGCGCCGCTTCGAGCCGGGACTTCTGGCCGCCGCCAACCGGGGCATCCTTTATGTGGATGAGGTCAACCTGCTCGCCGATCATCTCGTCGACCTGCTTCTCGATGCCGCCGCCTCGGGGGTCAACCTGGTCGAACGGGAAGGCCTGCGTTATCAGCATCCCGCCCGCTTCATGCTGGTCGGGACGATGAATCCCGAGGAAGGGGAGCTGCGTCCCCAGTTCCTCGACCGGTTCGGCCTCTGCGTCGGCGCCCAGGGCCTGGAGGATGCGGCCGCCCGCCGCGAGATCGTCGTTCGGCGGCTCGCTTTCGAAGCCGATGCCGCCGCTTTTCACCGGCGCTGGGAATCCGAAGAGCGCCTGCTCGCCACCCAGGTCGTGCAGGCGCGGACGCGCTTGTCCTCCGTCATCGTGCCCGAGGCGATGCTTGATCTGGTCGTGCGCCTGGCGATCGAGGTCGGTGCCCAGGGGCATCGGGCCGACCTGGCCATCATCAAGGGGGCGCGGGCACTGGCGGCGCTCCTCGAAAAACCGGCGGTAACGGAAACGGAGGTGGCCGAGGCGGCGCGGCTGGCGCTGCCCCACCGCATGGCCCGTTCGCCCCTCGATAGCGACACCAATCTCGACGAGCGTCTGGCCGGGGTGATCGGCCGCCTGATCGCCGGTGAGGAGCCCCCCGGCCCGGCCGAGCCGGCAGCCGAAACGCCGGAAGTGCTCGACGAAATGACCGACTCCATGGAGGTCCCCGGATCGATGGCGGCGGGGAGTATTCTTTTTGCCTTTCTGAAAAAAAAAGCCCGGAAACCTACATAGAGGCCGATGATCGCATCGATCTCGGCGATCTTGAACTCAGCCCGCGCCGTCTGCCGCCCCGGCTGCGGCGCCGGGGACAGGAAGCCGCCGGGCCGGTGACGGCGGTACGCCCGGCGCGCTCCGGCGAACGGGGTTTCGAAGTGGCGCTGGAGGCCAGCCTGCGGGCGGCGGCCCGACGGGGCGCGGGGCCCGGGCAAATCCTTGGCGCAGATCTGCACAAGAAAATCCGCCGTCGTTGGCGCTATCCCCTGATCGTCTTTCTCGTCGATGCCTCCGAATCGATGGGGGAGGGAGCGGTGGCGCGCATGGCGGCGGCCAAGGGGGCGGTGCTGGCGCTGTTGCGCGCGGCTTACGTCGAGCGCTGCCGGGTGGCTCTGGTCGCTTTTCACGGCGAGCGTTCCGAGG
>CALJLX010000554.1 GCA_937982495.1 uncultured Desulfuromonas sp. | reverse complement strand
AGCTGACGGCGCGGGAACTGGCCGAGGGGATTCGCGCTCATCCCAGTCTGCCGGAAATGATCAAGGAGGCCGCCGAGGATGTTTCCGGGCGGGCGGTACATCGGTTGGGGCGCGCGGCTTCCCGGCGCAAATCATCCGACGCTTAACCTATACGACCCCTAAAGTCGTTTTTCCAAAAGGAGGAAGAGGGAATTATGGCCCTGGTTGTGCAGAAGTACGGCGGGACTTCCGTAGGTACCATCGACAGGATCCGCAACGTCGCTCGTCGCGTGGCCAAAACCTACGACGAAGGCAACGATGTGGTGGTTATCGTTTCGGCCATGGCCGGCGAAACCAACAAGCTCGTGGCGCTCGCCAACGAAATGTGCGAGTTTCCCAGCGAGCGTGAATACGATGTGCTGGTCGCCACCGGCGAGCAGGTGAGCATGTCGCTCCTTTCCATGTGCCTGCAGTCGATGGGTTACAAGGCCAAGAGCTACTGCGGCTTTCAGATCCCCATCGTCACCGACAGCGTTTTCTCCAAGGCGCGCATCGAAAAGATCGACGACAAGAAGATCCGCGAGGATCTCAAGAGCGGCACGATCATCATCGTCGCCGGCTTTCAGGGAGTCGATAAGGACGGCAACATCACCACCCTCGGGCGCGGCGGCTCCGATACCTCGGCGGTGGCGGTAGCGGCGGCGGTGAAGGCCGATGTCTGCGAAATCTTCACCGATGTCGACGGCATCTACACCACCGACCCGCGCATCGTTCCGGAAGCCTCCAAGATGGAGAAGGTTTCCTACGACGAAATGCTGGAGATGGCGTCCCTCGGTTCCAAGGTGCTGCAGATCCGCAGCGTCGAATTCGCCAAGAAATACGGCGTGGTTGTTCACGTCCGTTCGAGTTTTAACGACAATCCAGGTACTCTGGTCACGAAGGAGGATGCTGATATGGAAGCCGTTCTGGTTTCGGGAATTACCTACAACAAGGATGAAGCCAAGATTTCCGTGCTGCGGGTTCCCGACAAGCCGGGGATTGCCGCGAAGATCTTCTCCCCCCTGTCCCACGCCAACATCACCGTGGACATGATTATCCAGAACGTCTCCCATGAAGGCTACACCGACCTGACCTTCACCGTGCCCAAGACCGACTTCAAAAAAGCCTTGAAGATCGTCGAGGAGACCGCCAAGGAGACGGGCGCCGCTTCCGTCGCCAGCGACGAAAGCATCGCCAAGGTTTCCATCGTCGGCGTCGGCATGCGTTCCCACTCGGGCGTGGCCAGCAAGATGTTCCAGACCCTGTCCCAGGAGGGCGTCAACATCCAGATGATCTCCACCAGCGAAATCAAGGTTTCCTGCGTCATCGATTCCAAGTACACCGAGTTGGCGGTGCGGGTGCTGCACGAAGCCTTCGAACTGGCCAAAAAAGACGTCAAGGCCGAATAGCCTCGACACGAACGTAATCGAACCGGAAGATCACATAGGGGCGCAGCATGCTGCGCCCCTATGTCCATGGTCGCGGGAGAAACGGGGATAGAAGCATGAATCAGATCAAGCTCTACGATACGACCCTGCGGGACGGCACGCAGGCCGAGGAAGTGTCCTTTCTGGTGGCGGATAAGATTCGCATCGCCCAGCTTCTGGACGATCTGGGTATTCATTATATCGAGGGGGGCTGGCCCGGCTCCAATCCCAAGGACATCGCCTTCTTCAAGGACATCAAGAAGGTCACTCTGTCTCAGGCGAAGATCGCCGCTTTCGGTTCGACGCGCCGGGCCAACACCACGCCGGACAAGGACAACAACATCCGGACCCTGGTTCAGGCCGAACCGGATACCGTGACCATCTTCGGCAAGACCTGGGATTTTCATGTCCACGAGGCCTTGCGCATCAGCCTCGAAGAAAATCTGGAGCTGATCTACGATTCCCTGGCCTATCTCAAAGAGCATGTCGGCGAGGTTGTCTACGACGCCGAGCACTTTTTCGACGGCTACAAGGCCAACCCCGAATACGCCCTGAAGACCCTGCAGGCCGCCCAGCAGGCCGGTGCCGACTGCATCGTCCTGTGTGACACCAACGGCGGCACCCTGCCCCATGAGCTGCCGGCGATCATCGAGCGGGTCAAGCAGACGGTCGCCACGCCCCTGGGGATCCATACCCATAACGACGGCGAGTGCGCGGTGGCCAACTCCCTCACCGCCGTGGCCCACGGCATCGTCCATGTGCAGGGAACCATCAACGGTTTCGGCGAGCGCTGCGGCAACGCCAATCTCTGCTCCATCATCCCCGCCCTGCAGCTCAAAATGGGCAAGAGCTGCGTTGCCGAAGGTAAGCTCAAGTCTCTGCGCCAGCTCTCCCGTACCATTTACGAACTGGCCAACATGGTGCCGAACAAGCATCAGGCCTACGTCGGCAACTCGGCCTTCGCCCACAAGGGCGGGGTGCATGTCTCCGCCATCCAGCGCCATCCCGAGACCTATGAACATATTCGCCCCGAACAGGTCGGCAACTGCACCCGGGTGCTCGTTTCCGATCTCTCCGGGCGCTCCAACATCCTGGCCAAGGCCGAGGAATTCAACATCAACCTCGACAGCAAGGATCCCGTGACCCTGGAGATCCTGGAAAACATCAAGGATCTGGAGAACAAGGGATTCCAGTTCGAAGGGGCCGAAGCCTCCTTTGAGCTGCTCATGCGCCGCGCTCTCGGTACCCTGCGCAATTATTTCTCGGTCATCGGCTTCCGGGTCATCGACACCAAGCGCCATGAGGATGAAAAGCCCATTTCCGAAGCGACCGTCCAGGTCAAGGTCGGCGGGCGCATCGAACATACCGCCGCCGAGGGGAACGGGCCGGTCAACGCCCTCGACAACGCCTTGCGCAAAGCCCTGGAGAATTTCTATCCGCGCCTGAAGGAGATCCGCCTTTACGACTACAAGGTTCGGGTTCTGCCGGCGGGGAAGGGAACGGCCTCCTTTACCCGCGTCCTCATCGAATCGGGGGACAAGGAAAGTCGTTGGGGGACGGTGGGGGTCAGCGATAACATTATCGATGCTTCTTACCACGCCCTGGTCGATGCCCTGCAATACAAGCTGCTCAAGGATCAGGACAACTGAGGGTGAATCCCCCCCGGGGAACCTGCCTGCTGGTGGGGTGCCTCGTCTTTTGCCTCGGCTTTTTTTGCGGCCGGCGGATCTTTTTCGACGAAGACCCGCCGGCCGTTGCGCTTTCCGCCCCACCGACCCTGCCGGTTTGGCTCGGGAACGGGTTCACCCGCCCGGGGCTCCATCAATTCTCTGACGCTTCTTCCTGGGCGAGCGTCATTGAATTGACGGATGGGGAGACGGCTCGGGAATGGCTGTCCCTGAAGCTTCCCAGTCGGCCGCCACAGCCCGGAGAACGTCTTTCCCTGGGCCTCGACGAGGCGGAAAAGCTCGTTCTGGTCAGGGATTGGTTGCCGGCGGAGCAGCGTATGGCGTTGGGGGTCGCTCTGCATCCGGAGCGCATGAGCTTGGACGATTGGCAGGCGTTGCCGGGGATCGGCCCGAGACTGGCGGAACGAATCGAAGCAGACCGTCAAAAAAATGGCGATTTTGGGGATTTTGAAGCTTTGCTACGGGTTCCGGGGGTGGGTAGGAAGTCGCTCGAACGTTGGCGGAAATATTTTGAATGAATGATAAGTTCTCGATAACTAACATAAAATTCTGAAACATAAGGCTCCTTTGTGATGCTCCCAGGGATTCTGGCACGTCTTGTGTAAACGCTTATGAGTGTTGACAAGGGGTTTCCCTGTTGAATTCCATCCAAGGAGAGAGCCATGAAATGTCCTAAGTGCCGAGCCAGGATGTACGCCGAGAAATATTACGATTTCGTCCGTTCCTTCGACGCCTGGAAATGCTGCTCCTGCGGAGAGTTGCTCGACCCCACCATTGTCGCAAACCGCGCCCGCAACAACCAGTATTTCCTCGGCTGATCGATTCACTCGCCCAACCGTGCCTCTTCAAGCGCCGGAAACCCAAGGTTTCCGGCGCTTTTTCTATAGGTGCGCGGGGAGAAAGGAAGGCCGCGGAGGGTTGGGCGGTCAGGTTTCTTGCCATTCCGGCCGGGAATTGCTAGAGTTTGGCTGGATTCACGGGCCGCTGAAACGAATCATCCCGGAGTTTTTCCCAGCCGATTCCCTGTCCCGACCGATACGAGGCATCCCATGCTTTCTCCGATCATCCTCCCCCCCCTTGAAGAATCGATGCAGGAAGCCACCCTGGTGCGTTGGCATGTCCAGGAAGGGTGCCGAGTGGAACCGGGCGTCCCCCTGGCCGACTTCGCCATCGGCGGAAAGACCCTGCTTCTGAGCGCCCGCGAATCGGGCGAGGTGGTGGTGTTGCGGATTGAGGAAGGGTGTACGGTGCCGGTCGGAACGCTGCTGGCGGTTCTCGACCGCGCACCGGCGGCGCATGATGAACCCTCCCCGTCCGTTCCGGGGAAGTCGGTCAAGGTGCGGCGCATCATCGCCCGTAAGATGCAGGAGAGCTGGCGCACTGTCCCGCATTTTTTCGTGACCGTGGCGGTGGATATGACCGACGTCATCGGTCTGCGCAAAAGCCTCGGCGTCACCATCAACGACTTCATTCTCGCCGCCGTGGTCCGTTCTCTTCGTGAGCATCCCTGGGTCAACAGCCTCTGGCTCGACGGCGAGGCGGTGGAACAGAAAACCATCAGCCTGGCGATGGCGGTCGCCACCGAGGGCGGGCTCTATTATCCGGTGCTGGCCGACTGCGGGCGCCTCGGTCTGCGGGAACTCAGCCGCCGGGCCGCCGAGATGGCCGCCAAGGCCCACGAAGGACGGCTGGAGCGGCGGGAAATGGCCGGCGGAACCTTTACCGTCTCCAACATGGGGATGCTCGGGGTCGAGTCCTTCAGCGCCATCATCACCCCGCCCCAGGCGGCGGTGCTGGCGGTGGGGACGATTCGCGGCGAGGTGGTGGTGGACGATGACGGCGAGCCGGGCATCGCCCCCATGTTGCGCCTCACCCTTTCCGCCGATCACCGTATTCTCGACGGCGCCGACGCCGCCGAATTTCTCGGCACCCTGAAAAGTTACCTGGAAGCGCCGATTACCCTGGAGGCAAGAGGCGATTGCGAATTCTGATGAATGAGATTTCTTGCAGAGGGGATGGTCATGAATCATAAAAAATTGGCACCCGAGGCCTTGTCCTGGCAATGCGACCCGGCCCAGTTCGAATTCGTTTCGACCGCCGAGCTGCCGCCCCTCGAAGGGACCATCGGCCAGGACCGGGCGGTCACCGCCATCGAGTTCGGTCTTGGGATTCGCGACGGCGGATTCAATCTCTTTGTCCTGGGGGAGCCGGGTTCCGGTCGCTCCTCCACCATTCGCAAGCTTCTCAATCGCCGCGCCGCCGCGGAAGGCGTGCCGGACGACTGGTGTTATCTCAACGATTTCAAAGAGACCGGCCGTGCCGTCTGCCTGCGTCTGCCCACCGGTCGCGGCAAGGAACTGCAGAAGGATATGGAGGCGCTGGTAGCGCGCCTGGCCGAGGAAATCCCCAAGGTCTTCGAAAGCAAGGAATACGAGCAGCAGAAGGGGCAGATCGCCGCCGCCTATCAGGAAAAGCATCGGCAGCTCTTCGAGCGGCTGGAAGCCGAGGCCAACCGCAACCGCTTCGTTTTACAGCGTTCGGTCAGCGGTCTGGTGCTGGTCCCGACCAAGGGGGGGCAGCCCCTGTCGCAGCAGGAATACGAAGAGCTTTCCGACGAAGAACGGGAAGTGCTCGACCGCAACGGCAGCGAGTTGCAGGAACGCCTGGCGGAAGTCATGCGCCAGGTGCGCGACCAGGAAAAGGAGATGCGCGCCGAGACCGCGAAGATGGAAAAGGAGCTGCTGCTCTACGCCATCGGTCATCTCTTCGAGGATCTGGAGGCGCGTTACGGCGAGCATGCCCAGGTGCTGGAACATTTCATCGACTGCAAGAAAGACCTGCTTGACCGGATCGACGAATTTCGCCCCTCCGAAGGGCCGACCCTGGCCATCCCCGGCCTCAAGCAGCTCAGCCAGGAACCCTCTTTCGACCGCTATCGGGTCAATCTCTTCATCGACAACAGCGAGCTGACGGGGGCGCCGGTCGTCTACGAGGCCAACCCCACCTATTTCAACGTCTTCGGCCGCCTCGAACACGTCATCCAGATGGGTAACGCCATCACCAACTTCACCATGATCAAGCCGGGGGCGCTGCATCGCGCCAACGGCGGTTACCTCATTCTCGACTGCCGCGAGGTGCTGATCAACGTCTTCACCTACGAGGCTTTAAAGCGCAGTATCCGCAAGCGGGAGATCCGCATCGAGGATATGGCCGAGCAGTTCCGGCTGATCGCTACCGTCTCCCTCAAGCCGAAGCCGGTTCCCCTCGACTGCAAGATCATCCTCATCGGCACCCCCCAACTCTATTACCTGCTGTATCACTACGATCAGGATTTCCGTAAGTATTTCAAGGTCAAGGCCGACTTCGACCGGATGATGAAAAACACCTGGGAGAATGTCCAGCAATACGCCCTGTTCGTCGCCTCCAAATGCCGGGAAGAAAGTCTGCGTCACTTCGCGCCCAACGGCGTCGCCCGATTGGTGGAATATTCGGCGCGGCTGATCGAGGATCAGGGGCGGCTCTCCTCCCGTTTTCTCGACATCGCCGACCTGATCCGCGAGGCCTCCCATTACGCCGAGCGCCACGGTCGCGAACTGGTCGGCGCCGAGCAGGTGGAGCTCGCCATCGAGGCGCGCATCTACCGGTCGAACAAGGTCGAAGAGCGGATTCAGGAGTTCATCGAGGACGGCACCCTGCTGGTCGATACCCAGGGCGAAGTCGTTGGGCAGGTGAACGGTCTATCCGTCTACATGCTTGGGGATTATTCCTTCGGTAAGCCCTCACGGGTGACGGTGCGCACCTTTCTGGGCAAGGGGGGAATGATCAACATCGAGCGGGAGGTGAAACTTTCCGGGCCGAGCCATGACAAAGGGGTGCTGATTCTCAGCGGCTTCTTTGGCGAGCGTTTCGCCCAGGACAAGCCCCTGACGGTGGCCGCCTCCATCTGCTTCGAACAGTCCTACGGCGGGGTCGACGGCGACAGCGCTTCCTCCACCGAACTCTACGGATTGCTCTCCTCCCTCTCGGGACTGCCGATCCGCCAGGGCATCGCCGTGACCGGCTCCGTCAACCAGCACGGCCGGATTCAGCCCATCGGCGGGGTCAACGAGAAGATCGAAGGCTTCTATGCGGTCTGCAAGGCTTTTGGCCTCAATGGCGAACAGGGGGTGATGATTCCGGTGCAGAACGTGAAAAACCTCATGCTCAAGCCCGAGGTGATCGCCGCCGTGCGCGAGGGGCGCTTTCACCTCTGGGCGGTGACCACCATCGACGAGGGGATCGAGATCCTCACCGGGGTGCCCGCCGGCGAACGCCAGGCGGACGGCTCTTGGCCGGAAGGGACGGTGAACGCCCGGGTCGACCAGCGCCTGCGGCAGATGGCCGAAGCCCTGCACAAATTCGGCGTCGGCAAGGAGGGGGAAAAGTAGGGGCGATTCACGAATCGCCCGGCTTTACTACCAGAACTGCCAGTTCCCGGTTTTCAGAACATAGATCCCCAGGGCCAGATTGGCCACGGCGTGGCTGAGGATGCACTGGGCGATGCTCTTGGTTCGGTAGAGCAGCAGGCTGAAGAAGGCTCCGGCCATCATCCCGGCCAGATAGTGGTTGTGCTCCAGGCCGAAGAGGACCACCGTCGCCAGGAAGGAAAACCAGGTAAAACGGCCGATAGCGACCTTCATGAAGTCCGGTTCGATAATGTAGCGCAACAGGAAAGAGCGCCAGAAGAGTTCCTCCATCACCGGCACGACCAGCACCGCTCCGACCAGGCGCATGGCGATCATCGCCGTGCGGGCCGCGCCCTCGGGAATCCGTCCGGGATCGAAGCCCTGGGGCTCGCCGAGGGTGGCGAAGCCCCAGTCCATATGGATCCAGAGGATAAAGATCAACATCCCCGTCAGCAGACTGAGGGTCGTATGCCGTAAGCAGTTCAGGTCAGTCAGGCGAATTTCCCCGTAACGGCGCCACAAGAGAATCAGGCAGAACCCCACCAGTACCGCTTTCACCGGGTAGAGATAGAGCAGATCCCCTTCATTCCAGGGGAGCAGTCCCCGCCCCGCGAGGAAACGCGCTCCCTCCTCCACGCCGATAAAGCCCATGAACAGGGCGAACGGCAAAATCCGAATCCATCCCTCCGAACGCATGTCTCTTCCTCCTTTTGCTCCTTGCTATTTACGATT
>CALJLX010000553.1 GCA_937982495.1 uncultured Desulfuromonas sp. | reverse complement strand
CAGCCGTCGCCGGTCTTGCCGTCGGCGGCCACCGCCCCCCGGTGCATCATGCGCGCCAGGGCGCGAATGGCGTCCTCGACCAGGGTGTGACTGGGGCGGTTACCGATCTGCGCCAGCACCCCGAAACCACAAGCGTCCTTGAAATCATCGGCAAAATTCATGGGTATTCCTTGGTTTAATAAAGATGGGTCGCTGGGATCGCTTCGGCATCTCCGTGCGGATGCTTTTAGCGACACTATATTAAACCCGACTCCCGCCTTCGCCGCAAGCCGCCATTTCGCCGCCATTTCGCCGAGGTGCAACGTAAACAGTCCCCGTCCGGTCACGCAACAGGCTCTCCAGGCAATACATTTCAGACGAAATCATCGGGATCATTGAAAAAACGGGATCACGCAGGGTCTTCGATGAACACCATCAAATTAATATTCAATACTCTAGAATGGTACAATTATTGCTGACAGAATTACTCAGACAAAGGGCCGGCATCTTTTCTTATCATTCAGGAGGTTTTTGTGAAAATACGCTCCCAGTTTCTCATTCCCATCCTCGTCTGCCTGACAATCTCCTTGACCCTAGGCTATTTCGGCGTCAGTTGGACCCTGGAATCCCTGGTTTCCGGACAAACCAAAGCATTCTCCGACTATGTCGACGATTCGGCAAAGAACCTGGCAAACGCCAAAATCGGCGAAATCTACAACAATATCGACCGCATTGGCCAGGCAGCTTTGCAGCAGGTCGCCCCCTTCTCGCAACTGCCCGAGGTTATCGAAGCCTATGAGATCGCCCATGCCGGCGACATCAACGACGAAAACTCTCCGGCAAGCCAAGAAGGCCGGGAACGGCTGCGGGAACTGATCAAACCGGTACTGGCCGGGTTCAAAGCGGCAACCGGCAACAGCAACTTCCAGATCCATTTCCACCTGCCCAACGGTCGCAGCCTGGCCCGCGCCTACCAGAACTTCCAGATCGAGAAAAACGGTCAAAAACTTGACATCTCCGACGACATCAGCGGTTTCCGCGCCACGGTCATGAGGATCAACAGCGGCGACCACAAACCGATTACCGGTCTTGAGGTCGGCCGGAACGGTTTCGACCTGCGCGGCCTGGCGCCGGTCACCGACCCCGGCGGACGACACCTCGGCTCGGTGGAAGTGCAGTATCCCCTGAGACGTCTGCTCAACGTCTCGCGCACCGCCGACAACCAGTTTTACGCCGTCTACATGAAGAGCGAACTACTGAAGGTCGCC
>CALJLX010000552.1 GCA_937982495.1 uncultured Desulfuromonas sp. | reverse complement strand
CTGGGAATGGTCTTGCGGGTGATGTCTTCGATGGCCAACTCCGGCAGGGTGTCGGCGTCCATTTTGAATTTGCGGTTGTTGTTGGAGAAGATCAGCGTGCCGTCCTTGGCCAGCAGCCTCGCCGTCTGGCGCAGGAGTTCGACGTGGTCGCGCTGGACATCAAAGGTGCCCTCCATGCGTTTGGAGTTGGAAAAAGTCGGCGGATCGAGGAAGATCAGGTCGAACTCGCCTTTGGCGCGGCCGAGCCATTCGAGGCAGTCGGCCCGCTCCAGCCGGTGGTTGCCGCCGGCGAAGCCGTTCAAGGCGAGATTCTTTTTCGCCCAGTCGAGGTAGGTCTGGCTCATGTCGACGGTCAGGGTCGAGACCGCGCCGCCGAGGGCCGCATGAACGCTGGCCGCGCCGCTGTAGGCGAAGAGGTTGAGAAAACGCTTGCCCGCCGCCAGTTCGCCGAGCAGCAAACGGGTCGGCCGGTGGTCAAGAAAGAGGCCGGTGTCGAGGTAGTCGGAGAGATTGACCAGCAGCCGCGCCGCTCCCTCGCGCACCTCGATGAATTGCCCCCGTTCGCCGAACTTGCCGTACTGCTCGCTCCCCTTCTGCTGCTTGCGCACCTTGAGAAAAATCCGCTCCGGCGCCACCTGCAACACCTCGGGCAACACCGCCATCGCCTCCCGCAGCCGTTGCGCCGCCTTGCGCTCGTCGATCTCCTTCGGCGCCTGGTATTCCTGCACATGCACCCAGCCGTCGTAGAGATCGACCGCCACCGCGTACTCGGGGATGTCGCCGTCGTACAGCCGGTAACAGGAGATCCCCTCCTGTCTGGCCCACTTGCCGAGGGTTTTCAGGTTTTTGCGCAACCGGTTGGCGAAGCTGGTCGCCCCCTCGGAGAGAACCACGGGCGTCGGGGGCCGGTGGCGGTCGACGAAGTTCTCCGGCTGCACCTCGATGTGCAGCAGCTTGCATTCGAGGGCGCCGTTGTAGAGGGTGTGCAGCTTTTTCGCCCGCAGGCCGAGCTTCTTGCCGAGCTCGACGTTGCCGGTGAAGATCGCCGCCTTCCAGCCGATGAACTGTTCTTTCAGCTTATCGCCGAGGGTGCCGTAAACCTCCTTCAGCGCCTCGACCTCGCCGAGCCGCTCGCCGTAGGGGGGATTGACCACCAGCAGCCCGGCG
>CALJLX010000551.1 GCA_937982495.1 uncultured Desulfuromonas sp. | reverse complement strand
GCCAGATGTCGCGGTTGTAGTCCTGCATGGTGCGATCGGTGGAGAACTTGCCGCTACAGGCGGTGTTGAGGATGCTCATGCGCACCCAATTTTCCTGATCCAGATAGGCGATATCGACCCGCTGCTGGGCATCCACATAACTACGGAAATCGGCGGCGACCAGCCAGGGGTCGTGGGGATTGCGGATCGCCCGCACCAGGGGATCGAAAATCTCCGGCTCGAACTGGTTGAAGTGCCCGCTCTCCAGCAGGCGCATGACTCTGGCCAGATCCTCGTCGGCCTCGATGACGGCATGGGGATCGTAATGGCCGCGCAGCGCCTCCACCTCCTCGGCGGCGAGACCGAAGAGGAAGAAATTCTCGTCGCCGACTTCCTCGCGAATCTCGATGTTGGCCCCGTCCAGGGTGCCGATGGTCAGCGCCCCGTTCATCATGAACTTCATGTTGCCGGTCCCCGAGGCTTCCTTCCCCGCCGTGGAAATCTGCTCCGAAAGATCGGTGCCGGGGGCGATGATTTCCATCAGCGACACCCCGTAATTGGGAAGAAAGGCCACCTTGAGCCGGTCCCCCACCTCGGGGTCGTTGTTGACCACCTCGGCGACGTTGTTGATCAGCTTGATGATGCGCTTGGCGAGAAAGTAGCCGGGCGCGGCCTTGCCGCCGATGAGCACGCAGCGTGGCGTCCAGTTGTCGTCGTCGCCGCGCTTGAGGCGGTCGTAGAGGTGGATGACGTGGAGGATGTTGAGGAGTTGCCGCTTGTATTCGTGGATGCGTTTGACCTGCACGTCGAAGAGCGCCTCGGTCTTGAATTCGACGCCGCAGCGGATCTGCACCAACTTGGCCAGGCGCGCCTTGTTCTCCTGCTTGACCTGGCGCCAGCGGGCGCGAAAGGCGGGATCGTCGGCCGACAGGGCAAGCCGGGAGAGGAGTTGCAGATCGGTGACCCAGGCGTTGCCGCCGAGGGTTTCGGTGATCAGCCGGGCCAGCTCGGGATTGCACCAGGCGAGCCAGCGCCGGGGGGTGACGCCGTTGGTCTTGTTGTTGAACTTCTCCGGCCAGAGCTCATAGAAGTCGCTGAACAGCCCCTGCTGCAAGAGCCGCGAATGGAGTTCGGCGACGCCGTTGACCGAGAAGCTGCCGACGATGGCGAGATAGGCCATGCGCACCTGCGGCTGGGGCCCTTCCTCGA
>CALJLX010000550.1 GCA_937982495.1 uncultured Desulfuromonas sp. | reverse complement strand
GGATGAATCTTGTCCCACAAGCCGCAAATCACTTCGATCATCATTCGGCGCCTCCCTTCCCGATCCCCCAAGAAGATTTTTTTCAAATAATATACTACTGTTATTTTTTCATCTAATTGATATCAATGTTTTAATTTTATCTCAAAGCTGACCTAAACTTGTTTATCATGTTTTACAAAATACCGTTCTATTGAACCAGTGTCAAGGCCCAGACCTTCGCGGAGCGATAACCACCCCCCCACCCTTTTCAATCCCCATCAACGAGCGATAAAATCGAGCCGGTAGCGATTCTTCAGGATTTTCATCAGGCCATTGACCCCCTTCAGGGCGGAACGCAACCGCTCCCGTTCGCTGGGGGTCATGACCAGGGGATCGATGTAGTTGGTCGGATCCGTTTTTGCGGCCAGGGCGCGCAACTGCATGAAGAGCCGCAAGCGCATCAGATAGGAGAAAGACTCTTCGAAGACCTCGACCTCCTCCGCCGAAAAAATTCCACGCGCCGCCAACTGCTCGATCTTGTCCCAGGTCGTCCCATTGAACACCCCCTGCTCAAGGGCCAGCAGGCTCACCCCCTGGGTCAGGGCGAAGATGCCGTGTTTTTTGATATCGACCTTACCGCGCCCCTCGCCGCGGCGCTCGACGAGAATCCGGCCGAACATGCCGACCCGCGCCCGAAATCCGTACACATGGCGCGCCATGTACGGCAGATAAAGGGTGTTGCGCTGAATACAGTTTTGCACATGGTCGTGCAACTCGCCCTCCAGGGAGACATCCCCATGCAGGGTGCGAAAATCCTGGAACATACTGAAATTAACCAGATATTCCGGTTTTGGCACGGAAATCCACTGATCGAGACGCTCCTTCCAGGCGGAGAGGCAGTGCCGCCACTCCGGATTGCTGGCCAGGGTATTGCCGGGACAGCGGGGCACCCCCACCTCTTCGAGAGCGTCAACCAGGCGCGCGGCGAAACGATCCAAAGTGGCGAGAGCTTCCGGGGCAAGACCATCCCTATAGACAATAGCGCTGTCCTGATCGGTCCGCAGGGTCTGCTCGCCTCGTCCCTCGCTGCCCAAAGCCAAATAGGCGGCCCCATCCGGCAAACGCAGATCCTCGTCCGCCTCCATCAAGGCGATAATACGCAAGGTGAAGACATCGTTAAAATGGGAAATCAGGTGGACCAGACTCCGGGTATCGGCAATCGACCGGGAGATGCGGCTGACGGTTTCCACCAGTTGCTCGTTGATGCCGCGCAGCTGGGCGATGGTTTGGGCCGAAGCAATTTCACGAGTCAGATAGAGGGGACTGCGGGTCTGCAATCCGAGAAAATCGGTATCGGTCACCATTCCGACCAAACGGCCGTCCGCATCGGTGACGAGAATGCGATGGATATTGTGCTTGGCCATTTTGAAAATGGCATCATAAACATAGTGGCTGCGGGAGATGGTCACCAACTCCGTCCGCATGACCTCCTCGGCCCGACGCTCTCCGACCTGCCCACCGGTCGCGGCGATCAGATCGCAGAGATCGCGCGCCGAAACAATCCCCACCGGGACTTCATCCCGAACCACAACCAGCCCCGAGATCCGATGCTCGCGCATCTGTCGGGCGACCTCGACGACGGTGGTTTCCGGCGCGCAGGCGATCACCGGAGACTTACAGAGGGCATCGACCTCCAGGAAAAAAAATCCGTCCTCCCCCAGCAGATTGTTCGGCATGGCGACCTCGACAAAAAAGGAATCCCGACAGCAGCAAGAACCTATTTTTAACCCTTTTTCGTTTCCACGCAATTAATTCCCTCGCACAGACTCCCCGCCAGGGCCACGCAAAACACCGCGACAAACGCCGGTTCCTTTTTAAAACAAACAACAAAAGCCCTTATTAAAATTTTACTTCTAAATAATTTCGGGCACTTATGTTATTTTAAAACAAAATAAAAACATGGTTCTATTTTTTTATTGACGACTTGCGGTTTTTCAGAGTATCGTCGACCAAAGTTTTCAAAATGGTGTTTTATCTATTTGCGGGAACGCCGGCTTTTTCGTTTCATTTTTACCGCCACGAGCGTGCAAAAGACAATTTAGCTGCTATTTTTAAAATATCATTCTACTAAACTTCCAAGAGAAGAGGAAAAGCGAACCGGGGAGTGGCGCCCCTGGAGACGCGGACTTGCAAACGCCTTCACCACAAAAACACCAAAGCCGTACTGGAGAAAGGGGGAAAAAACACATCGTGACTGCCCGCAGGGATTCAGGAGCAACGACATTATTCTAGATCAACGCAAAACACCTTTTTTCAAGGAGGCCTTTATGGACAAATCGGGACAAGCCTATTGGTACGCGGTATTGAAGCTGGTAGGGATGGTTCTAGGGGTGTGGTTTCTCGCCGGATACGTCTTCGGCATTATCCTCGCGCCGGCGCTCAACAACATCCACCTCGGCGGCTATCCGCTGGGCTTCTGGTTCGCGCACCAGGGCTCCATCTACATCTTTGTCGCCCTGATCTTCATCTATGCGAAGTTGCAGGGCAAACTCGACGAAAAATTCGACGTTCACGAAAAATAAGGAGGCATGACCTATGGGACTGCAAGCAATGACTTATCTGGTGGTCGGCCTCACTTTCGCGATCTACATCGGCATCGCGATCTGGGCCCGGGCCGGCAGCACGAAAGACTTCTACGTCGCCGGCGGCGGCGTTCACCCGATTCTCAACGGCATGGCGACCGGCGCCGACTGGATGTCCGCGGCCTCCTTCATCTCCATGGCCGGCCTCATCGCCAACATGGGCTACGGCGGCGGCCTCTTCCTCATGGGCTGGACCGGCGGCTACGTGCTCATGGCCTGCCTGCTGGCGCCTTATCTGCGCAAGTTCGGCAAGTTCACCGTGCCGTCCTTCGTCGCCGACCGCTTCTATTCCAACACCGCCGCATCGGTGGCGGTTATCTGCCTGCTCACCGCCTCCATCACCTACATCATCGGGCAGATGACCGGCGTCGGCGTCGCCTTCTCCCGCTTCCTCGGCGTTTCCAGCGAGATGGGCATCTACATCGGCATGGCGATCGTCTTCATGTACGCGGTTTTCGGCGGCATGAAGGGCATCACCTATACCCAGGTCGCCCAGTATATCGTCCTGATTCTGGCCTACACCATTCCGGCGATCTTCATTTCGCTGCAGCTGACCGGCAACCCCCTGCCCCAGTTGGGCCTCGGCTCGAACCTGTCCGGCGCCGACATCTCCCTGCTCGCCAGACTTGACCAGGTCGTCACCGATCTCGGCTTCGGCAAGTACACCACCAGCGTCCCCGGCAGCACCCTGAACATGTTCGTCTACACCGTCTCGCTGATGATCGGTACCGCCGGCCTGCCCCACGTCATCGTCCGCTTCTTCACCGTGCCTTCGGTCGCCGCCGCCCGCTCCTCGGCCGGCTGGGCCCTGGTCTTCATCGCCATCCTCTACACCACCGCTCCGGCCGTGGCCGCCATGGCGAAACTGAACCTGCACGCCACCGTCAACAAGGCGGTCATGGCCAACGGCGACATGTTCGCCGCCGAGAACAGCCTGCTTTACGAAGAGCGTCCGGACTGGATGAAGCGCTGGGAAGTCACCGGCCTGCTCAAATTCACGGATAAGAACAACGACGGCCGCATCCAGTACTACAACGAAAAGACCACCAACACCGCGGTCGCCGACAAAGCCGCCGCCGCCGGCTGGGCGGGCAACGAACTGGACGTCAACGCCGACATCATCGTTCTCGCCAACCCGGAAATCGCCCTGCTGCCCAACTGGGTCATCGCCCTGGTCGCCGCCGGCGGTCTCGCCGCCGCCCTCTCCACCGCCGCCGGTCTGCTGATGGCGATCTCGGCGGCGGTCTCCCACGACCTGATGAAGAAGATCTGGTTCCCGAGCATGACCGAAAAGAATGAGCTGCTGGCCGGCAAGATCTCCATGGCCGTCGCCATCGTCATCTCCGGCTGGCTGGGCCTCAACCCGCCGGGCTTCGCCGCCGGTACCGTCGCCCTGGCCTTCGGTATCGCCGCCAGTTCCCTCTTCCCCTGTCTGATGCTGGGGATCTTCAACAAGAAGATGAACAAGGAAGGCGCCATGGCCGGCATGCTCGCCGGTCTCTTCGTCACCCTGTTCTACGTCTTCGCCCACAAAGGCATCTTCTTCATCAAGGGGACCGAGTTCCTCGGCCTGATCGGCGGCGCCAACTCCTTCTTCGGCATCACCCCGGAAGCCTTCGGTTCGATCGGCGCCCTGGTCAACTTCGGCGTGGCCTATGCCGTCAGCAAGTTCACCCCGGAATGCCCCGACCATATCCAGCACATGGTGGAAGACGTCCGCACCCCGCGGGGCTCCAAGCTGATCGGCGGCGCGCACTAAACAACAGACGGAGCTTGACCCTCTCTCCTTTCCCCGCCGGTTCGCCGGCGGGGATTTTTTCTCCCCTTTTTTGGTTGCGTCCCCCCCAAATCCTCGGGTAAAACGTAGCTTCACTTTAAGCACCCGGATTAAATACGGGGCAATGGGAGTCCGCCAATGGCTTTTGATATCAGCACCGCAATGACCTGGATCTTGTTTCTGGCTCTCTTTCCCATGGCCTTCATCTGGCTGCGGCGGGCCTGGCGGATCTTCATCAAGCGGGATTATTCGGAGGTGGCGCTCAAACGCGGGCTTACCCCCCCCCACCCGAAAAAATGGGCGCCGGTCACCGGCCTGCTCAACCTGATCGTCGGCGGCATCGCGCTCTGGATCATCGTCGGCATCCCTCTGTGGATCGCCACCGGCATCCTCATCGGTCCCTTTCAGGACTTTGCCGGCTGGAACGCCATCGCCGGTTCGACCATCTGGTGCAAAATTTTCGGCGATTTCATCATCAGCCGCCAGGCCCATCCCGCCCCCTGGGACAAGAAAAAAACGTCCTGACATCAGCCCCTTTCGGTCGGACGCAAGCGCAACGCGTCCAGCCGAAACGGACCCTCCCCAAAGCGGCCACCACCGCCAGCTCGAAAAACCCGGCCATGAGCGATATCCGTTATTACATCACCGGCCACGGCCTGGGACACGCCAGCCGCTCCTGCCAGATCATCAATACCCTGCGCCGCCGCCATCCGCGGCTTTCCGTCGAAGTCGTTTCCACCGCCGCCCCCTGGTTCTTTCGCGGATTTCTCGACAAGAAGGTAAAGGTACGGCCGCTGGCCCTGGATTTCGGCGTGCTGCAACAGGACAGCCTGGTCATGCACGAGGAAGAGACCCTGCGCGCCTACCGGGAGTCCCTGCCTCGGCGGCACCGGCTGGTAGAACGGGAGGCGACCTCGCTGCGGGCCGAAGGGGTCAGACTGGTGGCGGCGGACATTCCGGCGGCCGCCTTCGCCGCCGCCGCTGCCGCCGGGGTCTATTCGGTGGGGATTTCCAACTTCACCTGGGACTGGATCTACGCCGGGCTGGCCGAGCGACACCCCGGTTACGACGACGTACTAAAATCGCTGGCGGATGACTACCGCCAGGCCGAGCTGCTGCTGCGCCTCCCTTTCCACGGCGAGGCATCGGTCATCCGCTCGGTGGAAGATCAACCGCTGGTGGCACGGGTCAGTCCCTACGAAAAAGAGGAGGCGCGGAAGAGGCTGCGCCTGCCGGCGGACCGCCGGGTAGGGCTGATCTCCTTCGGCGGCTTCGGGCTGAAGGCCTTCGATCCGGCGCCCCTTGGCCGCTTGACCGACTGGATTTTTTTGAGCGAAACCGTCCTCCCCGACGCCCCCGCCAATCTGCAACCGCTGCCGGAAGGAAATTACGCCTATCCCGATCTGGTGCGGGCCGCCGACGTCGTGGTGACCAAGCCGGGTTACGGCATCGTCTCCGAATGCCTGGCCAACGGCACCGCCTGTCTCTACACCGGGCGGGGGGATTTCCGCGAGCAGGCGCTCTTGATCGAGGGTCTGCGTCGCCATGGCCGGGCGCGGGAAATCGGCAACGACGATTTGCGCCGAGGGAATTGGGGCGCGGCGCTGGAGGATTTACTGACGCTGCCGGAACCTTCGGAAGCATTGGCGGGCGGCGGCGACATCCTCATCGCCGACCGCCTGGCACAGCTGGTGCGCGAGCAGGGCGGCGGCAAAGGATGAGTAGCGCCCCCCTGCAACCGGTCTTCGACCGCCTCCTCGCCCATTTCGGCCCCCTGCACTGGTGGCCCGCCGAGACCCCCTTCGAGGTGGTCATCGGCGCCATCCTCACCCAGAACACCGCCTGGGCCAACGTCGAAAAGGCCATCGCCAACCTCCGGCGGGCCGAGGCGCTGACTCCGGAAGCGCTGCGCGTCGCGCCCCGCGCGCAACTGGAAGAGTGGATTCGCCCGGCCGGTTTCTTCCGGCAGAAAGCCGAGCGCTTGCAGCTTTTCGTCGATCACCTCGTTACCCGCCACAGCGGCGACCTCGGCCACCTGCTCGCCGCCCCCCTGCCGGAAGCGCGCCGGGAACTGCTGGCGCTCAAGGGGGTCGGCCCGGAAACCGCCGATTCCATCCTCCTCTACGCCGGGGGGTTGCCCTCTTTCGTGGTCGACGCCTACACCCGCCGCCTCTTCGGCCGCCTCGGCCTGCTCGACCCGACCGCCCCCTACGAAACCATCCGCGACTTCTTCATGGAGCGCCTCCCCGCCGATCCCGACCTCTTCAACGAGTACCACGCCCTCATCGTCGAGCAGTGCAAACAGCTCTGCCGCAAACGCCGGCCCCTCTGCACCGATTGCCCGTTGCAAGAGCTCTGCCCGTTCGCCGAATCCCAGAAGTAGAAAACCCCCTCCTGAATCAGGAAGGGGCCGTGTGTTTTTTCTTCTCGGAGCAGGAAGAGGGTCAGGGCTGCGCCTTGCCGTAGGTATCGATGAGATAGCGGGCGATGCTGCGTTTGGGGGGAAGCAGGGGCAGGGCGTCGACGGGGAACCAGCGGGCATCCTCCAGTTCCTTGGTTTCGATGACGATGTCCCCGCCGTCGTAGTCGGCAACGTAACCGGCCATCAACTGGCTGGGGAAGGGCCAGGACTGGCTGCCGACGTAGCGCAGGTTTTTGATGCGGATGC